>JBAYUF010000010.1 GCA_041675205.1 Patescibacteria group bacterium
AACGCCGCAATGATGGTGATATTAAATCCAGACAGCGCCACCAGGTGCACGGTACCAGTTGTAAGAAGTGCTTCACGCAAAATTTCAGGCAAACGAGTTGACCCACCAAGCAGTAGGCCGCGAACGAAACCCGCCACTGGCTCTGGAAATGCTTCATCAATACGCTCAGCGACGCCGTCACGAGCTGCTGGTAAAATGCCACGCCAACCAATCGACTCGTGACGAACTATGTCTACGTCAGGGAATAAACAAACCGGCGCCACTGGCCGACGCCCCTTCATTTCGTCTGTAAACGTACAACGCAATTCAAGCACGTCTCCGGCCCGAATTACAGGAAAAGGTTCTGCAACCACTGTTAGCATTGCTGACTGACGTATACCGTCAACCGAAAAAGTCTGTATGGAAAAACGAACGGAGCGACGTTGTGCCTGCGGTGGTTGGTAAACGATGCCGCTCACAATATGCACTATCCCGTCAGCAAATGGTAAAAGTGGGTCTGCCATCTGCCGAGCAACAGAAGACCGAACAAAACCAAAAGAAAAGGCCGCAGCGACCGCAAAGAAGAGTGCCCAGCGCGGCCATTTGTACAGCGCACAAACAAAACCAATCACACTACTCCAAGCGATAACGTAGCTGATGAAACTAAAACCAATCACCCACAGACCTAACATCGCTCCAAAAAGCATTGCTACACAAACGAGAAAAAACGCCTTCGACGGCGTTGGTGTGGCCACGGAAAAACGAGCTACAATGGTTTTGATTTTTTCTCGAGTACCCACTGCAAGTAGTGTTCGGAAAACTTATCAAGGTCGCCATTCAAGACACCAGCCGTGTCAGCTGTTTCGTACCCAGTACGATGATCCTTCACCAGCTGATACGGCTGCAAGACATAGGAACGAATTTGGCTTCCCCACTCGGCTGACTGATAAGCGCCGCGCAGTGTCTCGCGCTCTGCGTCTTGCGCAATAACAGCCAAGCGGTAGAGCTTGGCTTGCAGAATTTTCATTGCTGTTTCTCGATTCTGTAACTGTGACCGCTCGTTCTGGCAGCTTACGGTTATACCGGTCGGAATATGAACGATGCGCACGGCAGAATACGTGGTGTTCACTGATTGACCGCCGTGGCCAGATGCTAAGAACGTATCAATGCGCAAATCTTTGGCATCAATCGGCTGTTCTTCAACAGCTTCCAATTCTGGAACGACTTCCACGAGGGCGAACGAGGTATGACGCATTTTCTCGGCATCAAACGGGGAAATACGAACCAACCGATGAACACCATGCTCGCCACGCATATACCCATATGCCCAGCGACCCTGTACTTGCAGCGTCACGGTCTTAATACCCGTCACTTCGCCACGAGTTTCGTCCACTATGCGGACGGCGAATGCATGTTGCTCGCACCAACGCACGTACATCCGAAGGAGCATCTCCGCCCAATCTTGAGCTTCAGTGCCCCCAGAGCCGGCATGAATTGATACGATTACATTTCGCTCGTCGTGTGTTCCTCGAAACAGCGTGGCAAACTCTAGCGTACTAAATATACCAAGAATCCTTTCGTACTCTTTCTGAACTACTTCACTCATAGCGGCATCTTCACTTGACGCCAACTCTGCCGCATCCGCAGCGTCAGCCAGGAGCGCATCCCACGTGGATAGTTCAGCACGAATACTACCAGCTCGCTCGGCAAGTTTTCGAGCGCCATCGCGGTCGTCCCAAAAACCCGGCTCGCTCATGCGAGCCTCAATAGTTAGAAGTTCTTCCTGTCGGATGGCGTGGTCAAAGTAACCTCCGCGTATTCACAATCTTCTCGTGAAGGGCACGGAGGTCTTTTGTTAATTCGTACATATTACTTGCGTTCAATGAGTACAACGGTCAATTCCTGCTCCTTACCTTGCTGCAATACGGTCAACGGTACACTACTCCCTACCTGATAGCTAGCGATGAGCTGCGACAAAGGATTATCGGAAGTAATTTTTTGATTGTTAATGCTCAAGATAATATCGTTTTCTTTAATACCCGCCTTGTCCGCTGGACTGCCTGGCGTCACTGCCACTTCAGAAGCTACATTACCACGAACAACGAGCGCCCCGTACGTCACTGGTAGCTGTTCATCTTCAGCGAGCTCTGGCGTAATTAGGACGTAACGAACGCCAAGAAATGGACGAACTATCTTGCCATTCCTCTTGACCCCATCCACTACCTGACGGACATCATTCGCCGGAATAGCAAAACCGATATTCTGCCCCTGTGAAGCAACGGCGGTGTTCACCCCAATGACCTCACCTTTAAGATTAATGAGTGGACCGCCGGAATTTCCGGCATTAATAGCCGCATCTGTTTGCAACACATTGAATAACTGCTCCGGTCCAGTTGGCGCGCCATCAGCGGTAATAGAACGAGCCAGGCCAGAAATGACACCGACTGACACCGTATTCCGAAATTCACCGAGCGCATTACCAATGGCAACAACTGTTTGTCCGAGCTCTAACGAACTCGAGTCACCAAATGCAGCAACGGGGAAATCCTTCCCCTCAACCTTAATAATAGCCAGATCATTAACTGAATCTCGCGCCACCACGACGGCCGGTAGTTCTTTACCGTCATTCATCAGCACACTGTACTCCGCTGCTTCGTCACTAACGACATGTCGATTCGTTAAAATAAGCCCATCAGCAGTTACAAAGAAACCAGTGCCACCGCCGACCTGCTGTTTTTCTGTTTCTACTGGTTCTGAAGAATTTGGCACGCCAAAAAATTGTCGAAATAAATCATCACTCCCTAACGGATTTTGAAATGGAGAAGTTCCGTTCGACATTTTCGGCACATCTTTTTTAATGACGATACTAACCACCGCTGGACGCACGCGGCGAACAGCCGCCACAACGGTTTCAGAACCTGCATCGGTAGAACTATTCTCGACGGCTTTCAGGTCTAAACCATTTTCTTTGCCGCTTCTATTCTGTGCCAGTTGACCCAAAGGGTCAGCAAGGAGTGTCGCGGTAACAGCTCCAAAGAAACCTCCGCTTATGGCACCAACAAAAAAACTCGTTACCAGAACGGAGGCAAACATCGGCCTCTGGGGAAAAAACTTTCGAATTCGATTCATTATCTGTTTCATATACGAGAAAGATAATAAATAATTAACTACTTAAGAAATATATATTGCAGCCACTCGATTAGCGTGCACGGGTACGCCTTCAGCCCGCAGGAGGGCTGCTTTTTTTGACACTCCCAAAATATAACCACCAAGGCGACCATCGCTCATCACAACTCGATGACACGGCAAACCGCTGAGACCAACGCGACCCATTGGCGCCGGATTACGGCTAAGCAAAGTACCAACCGCCCTTGCCGCCTGAGGAGAACCGGCACTCCGAGCAACGGCGCCATACGTCATTACCTTACCCGCCGGTATCGCATGAACTACCCTATATACGTGCTCACGAAATGTCACTTTCCCAACCATACTTACTTAATGATACCAAATTGTCGTGCTTGATCGAGCAGTTGCTCTATGTCAACTTTACTCTTTGAAGGCGTCGGTACGGCCGGCAGCTGCTCAAGATTGTTCATCAGCTGCTGATACTGTTCGATGTAAGGACCAATGAGTGGGGGCAAATAAAAAGCGGCGAATAGTAGTGGACCGACGATAAGTGCGAATGAAATAAGCGTCAGCACCGTACGCGTGGCCATATAACGGCGAGTGCGCTTCATCATAACGTGCACCTCACGCGTCAAGCGTAGGTTTTCTTCGAGTAGCGCTTTTATGTCTGGCTCCATACTACTACACTCCTTAAATTAATTTCTTACGTTTCTTCAATTTTGATTTCTGCTTTGCAGCGCGAACCTTTCGTCGACTTGACGGTTCGAGTCGAGCAATTGCCGCATGAAACGCCGCCGCATCTTTAAACCCCTGATAGACAGAAGCATATCGAATAAAGGCAACTTCATCGACTCGCTTCAAGCGTCGCATGACAATTTCACCTACTTCAGTAGACGACACCTCAGTTTTTCTTAAGAGTTGAATATCCTGCTCAATAATTTGCGTCAATCGCTCTACGTCATCGCGACTAATTGGCCGTTTTTCAAATGACTTCATCAGACCGGCCACTAGCTTCTCGCGCGTGTACGGTTCGCGCCCACCATCTCTTTTTAAAACAGCCAGATCAAGAATTTGCACTTCTTCAACAGTTGAAAATCGAAAATCACACTTCGTACACTCACGCCGTCGCCGAATAGCAATGCTATTCGTGGACAACCGCGAATCAATTACTTTCGTGTCTTTCTTACCGCACGCCGGACAGCGCATGACCGCGCTAGTTCATTTTACGACGAATAAACGCTGGAATATCCAAATCTTCGTCGTTCGCCAGTGGTGATGGTTTTGCAACTGGTGCTTCAACTGCCGGCTTTGCAACTTTTTTCTTGAAAACTTCTCGCTCTTCTTTTTCTTCTTCATCATCATCTTCGTCTTGCGACTCGATGAATCGAGTTGGTGTGTAGGCAGGTGTCTGGCGAGTTGGTTCCGCTTCCCTCGCAACCGGCAGCTTTCGGGCGCTGGCAAAACCGGTGGCGATAACCGTGACCCGAATCTCCCCCTTCATTGCTTCATTAATCACCGTACCCCAAATAACGCGAGCATTTTCGTCGGCTGATGTCGTTACAATCTTCGCCGCTTCGCTTACTTCATGCATTGTTAAGTCCGGTCCGGCCGTGATGACAAGCAGAATGCCTCGGGCGCCATCGATAGACGTTTCAAGAAGTGGGCTGGTTATGGCAGCTTTCGCAGCGGTAATTGCTCTGTTTTCGCCCGTGCCCGTGCCAATACCCATGAGCGCCGTGCCGGCGTTATGCATAATTGATTTCACGTCGGCAAAGTCGACGTTAACGAGACCAGGCATAGTAATTAAATCTGAAATGCCCTCTACGCCTTGGCGCAACACTTCGTCCGCTGCCTTGAAAGAATCGAGTAGTGTTGTTTTCTTGTCGACGATTTGTAAAATTCTATCGTTTGGAATAACAATCATGGCGTCCACTTTTTCAGCCAAGTCGTCGTACGCCTGCTCCGCTATCGTGCGACGCTGTGAACCTTCAAATGAAAACGGTTTTGTTACTACCGCAATGGTGAGCGCTCCTAAGTCTCGGGCAATGGAGGCCACCACCGGCGAGGCACCACTACCAGTACCGCCGCCTAACCCACACGTTACAAAAATCATGTCTGAGCCCTTCAGCAAATCACGAATTTCATTCTGCGCTTCTTCAGCCGCTTTCCGACCAAGTTCCGGATTCATGCCTGCACCCAACCCTCGAGTTACCGTCTTGCCAATATGCAACTTCGTCGGTGCTTTTGTATAATGCAACGCTTGTACATCCGTATTCATCACAATAAAATCTACACCACGAATTTTTGCTTCGACCATGCGATTAACGGCCGAGGAACCACTGCCGCCGACACCGATGACCTTAATCTTCGCTATAGTTTGTATCTCTGGCTTCACTTCCATTGTCGTTGCTATGGTTGTCTAAGGGAGGAGTGACGAAAACCAAGACTTCACCTGGCTAGCTATCTTACCAGCGGAGACACCAGGGAGGAGACCACTAAACCGACCGCTACTTTGACTACGCGTTTCTTCTTCGCCCCAGAGAACTAGACCCAAGGCCGAGGCGTAACTTAAGTCAGATACCGCATCAACGGCGCTCATGAAACTGGCACGTGGTTCGCCAAGCGTTACCGGAAGTCGCAGGCGACGTTTTGCAAGCTCAACAAGACCTGTCACTTTAGCGCCACCACCAACGAGCACCACGCCTGCCGGCAGCATACCCGAACGATCGATTTTCTTCAAGATTCCATCAACCTTCTCGAGAATCTCATCCATTCGTGCTTCGATAATTTCAGCTACGTACTTCCGTGAAGCAGTTTCACCCTCGTCTCCACCAAATTCAGACAAATCAATATCCTCACGACGGTTGACTGTTTCGGTGTCAGCGGTGCCATAGTTAAGTTTCACCTGGTCAGCTATATCGAGCGACGTACGAAGACCAATGGCTATGTCGGCCGTCACGTGTTCTGAACCAATGGGAATGACTTCGGCGGCCAACAAATCCCCTTCTTCAAAGATAGCCACACTTGTTGTTGCCCCACCGATGTTGAGCACCGCCACGCCAAGCTCTTTCTGCCGCTCGGTGGCGTGACTTTCGGCGGCGGCTAACACAGACAGTATGACACCCGAAACATGGAAGCCTGAGCGATACACAACACGCATCACATTCTTTAACTGCGCAGACAAACCTTGAATAATAGTCGTCTCGACTTCAAGTCGCACCCCACTCATACCCATTGGGTCTTTAATGCCACCCTGATTATCAATCGTAAAACTTTTTGGAATGACGTGCAGAATTTCGTAGTTCGGTGGTGTGGCAACTGCCCGCGCTGCCTCAATCGCTCGCTCGGTATCGCTCTCTTCAATCTCGCCGTTCGCCTTACCAACCGCCACCACACCACGACTGGTACTGGTTATAATATGCGGCCCAGAAATACCAACCCATACGCTCTCGATCGGGAGACCAGTGATGCGTTCTGTTTTTTCTTTCAGCGCACTAAGGCAGGATGTCGCATCATCAAGGCTCGTCACAATGCCGCGGTTCACCCCTTCGGCGGGCACCGAAACGGCAGCAATAATGTTAAAACCACCGTCCCCGACCCGTTGACCAACAACGAGACGAACGGCGGTAGAGCCAATATCAAGTCCGGCGATGAGTTCTGTTTGTGCCATATAATCGTTCAAAAAGTATACAACCTTCGGACTCGTTATGCCACACCTACCGGCCCTTATTCAGGCTACAGGTAAGGCCAAAAGAGAACGATGCCAACCGCGGCTGCGCCAATTGACGCCACGAGCACTGATGCCGCAAGAATATCTTTGAGCATCGCAGCATAGGCGTGCACCTTCGGGCTTATAAGATCTATCAATTTCTCAAAAAATGTATTCAGTAGCTCAAGCACAAGCACCAGGGTAACAAGGAGCATTAAAACAACAAAGCGCAATGCGCTCATGCCAAGAAAAAAGGCAAACGTAAAAACAAATAGACTAATAAAAACTTGAAAGCGAAAATTTTGTTCACTACGCCACGTATACCGCAGGCCAAGCAATGCATACCGAAAACTTTTTACAAATCGTCGTAATCGAATCATAGCCGTGGATACCCTTGCATGGTTATTAAGCCTGTCGCACCAAGTATGCGCTCCTCCATCATTTGCATACGAACAAGGTCTTTGTTTTTTTCGTGGTCAAACCCAAAGAGGTGCAAAAGACCATGCACAAAAAGCATATCGAGTTCTCGCGCTATTGCCACACCATGTCGACGTGCCTGACGACGAGCACTTGGTACGCACACCACGACTTCACCATAATCAAAACTGAGTACGTCCGCACTATGTTGTTTACCGGCGTAGGTCGCACTTAACCGTTTCATGCGTGTCTCTCCAACAAAGGCTAATGACAATTGGTCACGCCACTGTTTTGATGGCGTCATGCCGATATGGCTGAGCGCAGTCTCAAGAAGTAACTGATAGTGGTGAGGAGAACGAGCACCAGTAACTGCCGCATAGACATCGAGCTCCATTACCGTGTCGCCAAGGCCGTCATAGTATTAACCATGAACAAATGGGTTGAACGATAGGAAACCGCTGCCTTTCCCGTTGTAGTTAACGAGACGATGATGATCGTATCTTGGGCAGCGTTACTTAAGTACACAGTAGAACCGTCTGGGGACAACACCCCAGGGTTATTTCCATACCGCCCTACACTAACGTCTGAAGCTTGCGTACCGGCAAGATTTGCATACCAATCTTGCACGGTCGCTCTCGTCGGGTTTGGTTGGAGTAGTACAGCCACCCCTTCCCCATTTGCCGCCACAAATTTCACCGCGCCGCCTTCGGCCGCAGCGGTCCACGTGGATGGATACAGTATTTGAAATTTGCCCGCTGGATCAACGTACGTACTAAAAATACTAGCGGTTTGCAGAGCCCCCACACCACGTGGGTTATGGTTCGTCAAAATTTCAGACCGATCTGGGTAGCCGTCCCCATCAGTGTCTGGCTTACCGGCATCCGTACCCCACAGCGCCTCTTCGTCTTCGGTCAAGCCGTCGCCGTCAGTGTCTGTGGTTGGCGGCAAAATAACTGACAATGTTGACGGGGCTACTATGGGCGACGTTGGCGGTAACGGCACAATTTCTTCTGTCGGTAATATCGTTGGAATAGTGTCCGTTGGCAATTCCACAGGGGCGGCCTCTGGCTCAGGTGACGGAAGCTGTTGATTCACGCTCGATAATAACCAGTAGGTTACACCAACGAGTGCGACAATCAGCACAACGACCACGGTCCACACTTTTGGTGCACTCCAAAATCGACGGTTGACCACGGTTACGTAAAATTTTTCTGGCATGACCTGATACTTCGCACCAGCAATCGGGACGGCTGGTTCAATGGGTGCGACAACTGTCGGCTGCTTTTTTTTTAGAAATGAAACACGCATATCAAGTTGCCGCGACTAACAAGCCAGATTGACGCAAACTATTACTGTGGAACGTTAAACAATCTTCCTTCGCCTTTTGGGTTAAAGCCGTTCCGCACTTCGTCAGCGTCGCTGAAGGTGTCACTGTCTGTATCGACACTCAGTGGATTCGTACCGTAGATGCGAACTTCTTCACCATCAAACAACCCGTCGCCGTCTGTGTCTGGGTTATTAACGTCAGTACCGGCCGTTTCTTCATTTTCGACAGAAAGACTATCGGCATCACTGTCATCATTAAAATCCTTCGGATTGGCTCCCTGCGGTTTTAAGTCTGACGTAGCATTAACAACCCCTGGGCCAGCCTCTTCTACTACTTCAGGGGTGGCTGGCTGCCGGAGCGCAAAAAACCAATACCCGGCAACAGCGATTGCACTCACAACGAGGATGGCACCAACGACCACGGCAATTCGCTTCCAGCGACCTGAATTATTTTGGAGATATTCCTCTGGAATCCCTGGTGTAGCAGCATACGTCGATGCCGATGCTTGCCGCGATGAAGCTCCCTTTGCTGGGTCTACAGTTGCCAATACGTCTTCCGGTTCAGCGCCAGGAAGATTCATTGGCGCCGCCGAAGCACGCGGCTTCACTGACGAATCAGTGCCTTGTTGGTTATCTTGCTCTTCAAACATAGTGTTGTTCGTAAGTATAGCTAAAGTTCGACAACTGCTCAACAAATTTTACTGCGGTCCAGTGAGAACGTTCACGGTTGCACCACGTAAAGCCGCCCCTTGCCCATCGGTCACCGAAGCCGCGGTAACGTAAAGTCGGTCTTCCGAAAGATAGTTCACAGATACATTGCGGTAATCCGCCGTTGTTGCTATGACCGTTTTCGGGCTTGTCCAACCAGCCGTTACCCATTCTGGGTCACTAGTGCTTTTTGCCGATCGAACATAACGAACGATTGCCGAAGCCGGAGTACCATTTTGTGTTCGCTCGGCGTACACAACGTATAAATAACCAGAACGAGCATCTAACCCCAAGGCCAAATCATGAATGCCGAAGCCGCCGAGTGAAATGTATGGCAGTGAAGTCACAAATGATGTTGTTCCGAATTGCCGCCGACGGATAGTAATGGTATCGGCGTTATCAATGAGATTTTGGTCATCTTTCCAAGCAATATAGGTGTCCCCGAGCGGATTATCGCTTCTCAGTGATGCCTTATTATCTATAACGTTAGTCAACACACTCAACGCCCCTTCGTAGCCAGTCATGATTACATTTGAAGCTATAGTCATGTTCGGTGTCCATGCCGACCCGTTCCAGAATGATGCCACTACGGTGCTCGAAAGCGGACTATGCTGAACGAGCACATCAGAAACAGCTGGCGAGAGGCCCAGTGAATCACCCGCCACAAGTGGAACAAGCTGCGTAGACACGTCGTCATTATTGGCGTACGGGTGTGTTAGGCGAGTACACGCTGCTGAATTATTGAGCACACATTGATCAACATAGCTCAATAGGTTTTTAGCAAAAGTGAAAAATCCATTGCCGGCGACTCGACGTATTACGGAAATTTGTTCCGCGTCAGTTACATTGGATGCGCTGGTACTGGTTCCCTTTCGGAAGGTCAGAGAAGGACTGTTGGTGCTCGCCGCACTCATTGTAAAGTAGTTAATCTGATCTTTTTGGTAGGGAGTTGCGGAAGGGACGCCACTCAACGTCGTTGCCAAGTGAATGACATCGTCGGTCGCCGGCGCCTTAGGAACGCCTGGTGTCCATTTGTCGTACCAGACAGCCACATGGCGACACTGAGCTGTAATATCAAGTGCTGATGCCAGTGTAAAGGTGCTACTCGTTGGCGCAGAACCTTTCACATACCGACAGGTACCGTTCGCTCCCTGGCCAGTGTAAAACGCGTAGGTGATGTCATTGGAACGAATGCCATCACGGTCGTTCGTAACGACCACCCGGGGGCTCGCTTCATTATGGCGTCCTTGCTCTGGACTAACGTTACCATTCGCAGGGGTACCACCTGCCAAAAATTGCTCGGTTTGGCTCCAATCAATCCACACCTCCACCGGTGCGCTTGGAGTGCTGCCGGCATCGTTTATGGCGGACAACGTATAGACAGCGCTTCCAGACTTCACTGTTCCGCTGCCCGTTGGCCAGCGACCGCCGCTCACCGTAATGTCGCCGGGGTTCAATTTGATAACTGTCGCCCCTTCCCCGCCGCTCCAGGTAAAGTAGAAACTCTGATTTGGCGAGCAGGGGGCCGCAGATGTACAGGCAGGATGTACAGTAAGTATTGGCTGTAATGGTTTACTAAGAAAATTGGCAAAGACGGTTCTATTGGCCGACATACTTACCGTGCAATTTAGTGGGTCAGTGCCGGCGCAAGCACCTGACCAACTTTGAAATTTTACGTTTGCGCCGTCTATCGCGTTCAAGCTCACACTCGTGCCGTCGGTGTAGCTCTCAACAAAGCCGGTTTCAGGACTACCCACAACAGGGCTATCAGTAGACGAAGGTTTGTTCCCACCGCTTACTGGGTTCACCGTCTGCACTGCTACTGTCCCCTCGCCGGTCGGGGCGTTCGTTGTCGCATTGCGTTTTTCAAGCGTCAGTACAAAAGCCTTTACAAAATTTGCGGTGACAGTCATCGAACTATCTGCTGTTAGTGTACAGGGCGACGTTGTTCCCGATGGACAACCCGTCCACCCGGTAAAGCGAGAATCGCTGTCGGCTGTCGCGGTAAGGGTTACCGAGTCGCCGCTGTTTGGATAGTACGTGCAATTTGCGTCACACTGCGACGACGCAAAAGCAACGGAACCGCTACCCGTTCCGGTAAAATTCAACGTTATGGTTGGTCGCACAATGACGGTGACCGTGTCGCTCGCTGTACTCTCTGCAGTTGTACCAAATTTTCCTCTAACCGTAATGGTGTACGTCGTTGTACTCGGTGACGCTAACGCCGGGGTAATAGTTAACTGCCCAGTAGCACTTGCTGGGTTATAACTACCCGGGCTCGGCGTAAAACCGGTAATGGAGCCAAATTCTTCGTCACCCCCCCAAGTTAGTCTGACTGAGTCATCACCATCCACGGTCAGTGATGTATCTTCGACTGACGAACCTGATGTGTCAGCCCACAATATAATTACTGGCGTTCTATGAACGGTAACCGTAACCGTGGCAGTTCGAGAACTTACCGCACCAGTTGCAGTAAACGTAAAGACGATGTCTCGAGTGGTAGCTGAGGTTACTGTAAAGGTTTTTGAGCCGGCATTAACTGATGCTGGCGCCACAGGGCTAACGCCCCCATCGATTGCCGCCGTGTTCGCATTCGTCGTTATCCAATCAAACGTAATAGTATCGCCTGTTCCAACTTCTGCCGTTGGCCCAAATGATGAGCCCGGTCCTTGCACACGGAAACTTGTGATACTCGGAGGATTAACAACATTTACCGTAACTTCTGCCGACGTTGGACCGCCATCCGAAGTTGCTATTAACTTATACGTCTTTGGACCAATGCTAGTTGGAGTGAAGGTTTTGGAAGTTGAACCAACAACCGGAGCTGGGGTACTGTCGACACCATCAACCTGTAGCCCAAGAGATGTTGGCGTAGTGCCAGAAATGCTCCAGGTTAATGTCACTGGCTTATTTACCTCAACCGTTGAGGCCGACGCGGTAAATGAATCAATCACTGGCGGCGGCGGATTTGCCACAGTAATATCTACCGTTGCCTCAGCCGTACCACCTGGCCCATTCGCCACGAGTTTATACTTTTTCGGCCCGGCTTTGGTTGGTGTATCTATTCTACTTGTATCATTCACCGCTGGCTCTGGTACGAGGGCGGTCTCATCAGCACCATCAATGCTATACAATTTGAAAGATGTTGGGCCACCGGAAACGCTCCAGCTCAACGTGGTCGACTGGCCTAAGACAATACTCGAAGGGTTCGCGGAGAATGAGTCAATAGCGGTGGCGGCATTTACTGAGATGGCTAAATCTCTACTCGCAGTACCACCAGGGCTCGTAACCGTCAGCGTTAGTGTATTCATTCCAGACACGGCCGTTCCGGTGTACTCACCGCTCACCGTTACATCAGTATTTATACTGCCGTCGTTTGAAGTAAGACGGGCGACCTCTGCACTAGTGCTGGTCCACCGAACGGTGAACGGATCGCCACTGACGTATGTACTCGGCCCGCTACCAAAATCGAACGAGCTTACTGTAGGCGGATTTGCATCTAACTTCGGAGTGACCGTTAAACTATCGTTTAGCGGTATCGAAACGCACGAAGCGCCACTCTCACTCCCTAGTGGGCAGCTCCCTTCCCAACCGATAAATTCAGTCGCTGGATCAACAGCAAGTTGCACACTGAGGCTTTCCCCTTTTTCAAATTCATAATCACAACCGGTTACTACTGATGCACACGTCCACGTTCCACCACCCGCGCTGGTGATGGTAGCTCGAGCATCGCCCAGACTGTCAGCCGTTGCCCTAATACTAAAGGTTGCTTCACTGCGAATACTAGTGGATACCGCCCGGAAACCGTCAATAGTAAGCGTGCAATCAGAACCAAGCGACCTACCACGACAGGCACCATCCCATGCACCGGCCGAATACGTTGCATCAGTGACGATTCGAATAACAATGGTGTCTCCTTTTTCATAAACAAAATCGTGCGCCACAGAAGCACCAAGCGGCTTTACGAGTGAATCAACGATGCTGTTGTCTTTTAAAATATGTACCCTCCCTGCCCCATTTCCACCAATGGAGAGCCGAAACGCAGCAAAATCAGGAGATGGTGGAATTATGGTTTCGTCACCAATGACCGTGCCAGTGGGTGGCTCAGGCAGCCGATCTTTTACGGACTGGCTGGTCACTAAGCAAAGCCGCGAACCAGCCGTGGTCTGCCCCAGAATGCCAGGCGTGGGAGCATACTCACGTTCAAAGAACGTACAGCTCGCATAGTTTTCCCCTCGAGCAATACAGGTTTGTTCTGCTAAACAATGCGCATCCGTGAGACAGGCTGTTCCCGTATCTATCGAGCAGTGCCCGTATGCGCTGTAGGTATACACCTGGCTGGCTGGTTTATCGCCGTCTGGCCACGGAACGTCTGGCGGCGGCTCGACGTGTGTAATCTTGCCGCTGTTCCCGTCGACTGTGCTGTAATGGGATGCGTAGGTCTTAGAAATTTCATCCCAACAGGTTTTTACATTGTGCGTTGAAGCGAATGACTGGCTAGAAGCTTCACACTCGGCCAAACGATTGAAAGGATCAGCTGGTAACTGCTGACCGAGGGCGTTTCCGAGTGTTGCGACCCACGACGGCCAAACACTGATCGTCGTACCTGGTACATAGCTACCGGCGGCAAGTGGCGGGAAATTTGTTGTGGCGCCGTCAGGACGTTTGCAATTAGCTCGCACCGCATTCGTGACGCTACTCACATCCGTCGCGTCAACATCGTCATCACCGTCGTAATCTGCCCCACTGCAGTATGCTGGCATTATGGCACCCCCACTCCTGTACCACTGCGTAAGCGTGACGTCCGGGCCGCTGAGTAATCCGTCACAGTTAGCATCCCCCGGCGCACCCGGGGTTACGGCGGTGCATGAGACACCATACTGATAGCCAGCCAACGCATCGCTGACGGTCATAATATCTGCCAGGCGCTTGGTGTCACGAGCAATAGCAGGTTTATCTGCGTTGCAGCTATACCCAACGCCACACTCCGTATCACGCAAACACACTTTTGGTTGCGCCACACACTGCCCTGTTCCCGTGCAGGAGCCTCCACCCGTACACTGGTCGTTATTTACGCAGGTCACGCCAGCATTCGTACCACCAACACAGACTTTGCCGCATTCAGCATTTTGACTGCACCGCTTCGCAGCATTGTTGCTGCAAAGGCTAATTGTCGATAACTCTCCGGTGTCTATCTTGCTGCAACTTCCGACACTCAAATGATTTATGGTCAGAACCAAATTCTGCACCAATTGATTGAAAACATTAACGGTCGAGGCCTTAGCGTTTTGGTTGTAAGAGAAGATGTAGATATTCGTGTACAACACATCCTTGCCAGCACTTTGTACCGCATTCCCGCCAGCGACGTAGACCGTACGACCATCTCGAACGGCCGGATATCCATCAACAAGGAGGTCTTGGGGACTGCCTTCTTTAAATG
Organism: Patescibacteria group bacterium; assembly: GCA_041675205.1. Lineage (NCBI taxonomy): Bacteria > Patescibacteria group bacterium. Next base: position 14,706 of record JBAYUF010000010.1, read on the forward strand.
CCTGCTCTGTGTACCACTGCGTGGGTGAAAGGTGGCGATCATTACGCACGACACGAATACCAATCGCATCTGCCGAACTTGGATCTTTCAGTATCCACTCATTTAAAATATTAAGTGGATTCTGTCCCGATGGCTTACCAATAGACAGTGGGTCGAAATCTGGTAACAAATCTTTCCCCGTATCGCGACAGTATGTTGTATAAAAATTTGTCTTGTCATCCCCGGGGCCGTCTTGCAATGCCCCGCTAGCAGCCGTCCATGGTGCCTTACAAAGCTGCACAACAATTGGAACAACTTGCGAACCGCTTGCTTGCGGCAATCCAGCAAAAGAAGCGGCTACTTTCGCCTGCGCAAACCCATTTTTTTGGTTCTCTAATGTCAGTGTTTGTGTCTGACCACTCCCCGGTTGTATATCGGCAAACAACGAGCTTGGATCATCCGTTGTCCATCCATACGTTGCGCTCAAGGGTTGTCCAACAGCATCTCTGGCAGTAGCAATATATGTGTGTTGATTGCTGGCCGTGACTTCATCCTGGTCTTCATCTACCTCGCCGTGATCAGTTAAACGGCAGGCCAGTTTTCCAGTTTCTTTTTTACAACTACAGTTGTCCCCAAAACAATTAAAAACATCATACGGCATGGACGGCGTCCGCGGCCGGGCTTGCAACATATCGCGAGAGAGCTCTGGAAGAACCTCAATGTCCACACCGGCCACAGCGCAAATTGTATTACCAACAGCGGGACGGGCTGAGATACTGCCATCTCCGGCAATGCTCGCAAAACTTTGAACAACTTCACCGGCCATGGCGATACCCGCAAGATTTTTCGCTCCCCCGAGTGGCCGAGCATCAGTTTCTCCATAGACCGAAATGCGATACGTAAGTTTTGGCTCCAATAATTGCGAAACAGACAGAATGGCCGTGCTCTTTATCGGTTGCCCCGTTCCTCCAAGTATGGGAACAACTGCGGTTGATGTGCCACCCACCGAACACCAGGTGCCCGAAGCTTGAGCGCCAACGGCGGTTATGAGTACCGCCCGTACCTTCGACCATAATCTGCGAACGGGTCCTTGCTCAAGGTACGCAAGACTCTTACTCATATCACAATCCGTCGTGTCACCAACAACGTCCAACCATTGCAAACCAACATTGGCACGAACACTCGCCGTGTCCATCAGCTGACTGAATGTGGTGGTAAAAGCGGCGTTCCGACACAACTTATTTTCGTCTGCTCCCGGCGTTGTATTTATAGAACCTATAATAGACTCGACATACGGCCGCACACCACAGCAGCCGCCGGCATTCACCGCAAATGTACAGAGGGCATCATTGGCTGCACCATTTGCGTCAGCGCAAGATACTTGTGGGTCGTTACTACATCGCTTTGTGCCGGAATCGCACATACCGCTCGGCTGGCCACCACCGCAAAGATTGAGCGGCGTACCATCAACTTGGCTGTTGCACTGTGCGTTAGTGCTGCACGCCCGTGAAGCTTCGTTCGAACACGTATGGTGCACGAGTTCAATTGCGTCTATCTCGGTACCCGCCGGTATTTCAATGACGAGATAGAATACATTATCCGTTGTGCCAGCTGGCACCGTGGCCACACCCACTGCTTGTGCCCACGTTGAGCCCAAATCCACTCCCGCTTCACCAGCAAAGGTGAATGTCGTTAAACGATTCAGCTCATTGGTAGCATCATCGTACGTTGCCAACCACGCACGAACCTCCTTATCTCCTTCTGAGTGCCGCGCCTGCAAGCGAACGGTGAAGGCTGTTCCGGCAATGGGTTTTGACGAAACCATTTCACGAGCCAAACCTTCCGCAAATGGGCAAGCGGCACTGTCACAATCTTTCTGACGGTAATAGTTTTTTCCGGCCGCCGCGTCTCCCGCAACAAGGAAGTCAGCGGAATATGGATGCTCCAGGTCGCCCCACCGCAGTATGTTTCCGTTCGCCGGCGCGGCTTCAAAGCTACCATTCGTCGCTAGATTTTCACCAAGCGGCGCACATCGGCCAGGTTGCTCGAAACCACACTGCAAAGTAAATTCACCTTCTCCAGTTTTACCTTCCGCAATAGCAGAGACAGTGGTCGAACAAGCAAATGGAGTAACACTACAACTTGGTGCTTGCCCAATCGCCGTCGTAATCTGTGCGGGGTCAATTCTGTCAGCTGGTGGCAAATCATCAGCAGCGCTCACCACGCCCACCGCGGCATCAGTTGAGCTCCAGTCATACCCGTACGCAGTAGCCACAAGACGTTGCCCCGCCGGCCGACAGGCATCTGGTGAACCAAATGGCTGAGCAAAATACGGAACCGTAGCACCGATAGTGTTCACTGTTGTTTCCTTCGGCGAAACATCGACTTGGGCAACCGCGCACTCACTATCTTTAGTCGTGAATAGCCAGGCATAGGTGCCGTCAGAACTATTCGCCACAAGCGATTTACCCTCGGTGCTCTTAATGCCCGTTGTTAAAACAACACGATAGGTTGTATTTTTTTCTAATAGTGCCGATGCTGCCAAGCTAAAAGTGAGTTGCGGTATAGTTTCTGTGTCAGTAGTCGCTGGATCATCCCAAACGGAGAGATTGGGGACGCTGATACTTGCACGAGTCGTACACGTCTCCGTTGTCTGACCGCTACATTTATATAATTGCACGCTGGCGCTCGGACTAGTAACGTCATGGGTAATGCTTGTTGGATCAATGGCCCGGGTGAACAACACACCAACGCTCGCATTGATGCACGCTTCGCTACACGATGGGAAATGCTCTAAAACTTCTGGCGCGGCAAATAAAACTTTTAATTTACACATTTGCACCTTAGCGGCTGGCTCACTGACGGGCCGAGGGAAAATACTTGTGCTTCCCTCTGCAATTGCGGTTGCTCTGTTTGTGCAGTAATGCAACGTTGCATCAATAGAAGCAACCGTACTAGCAAAAGATGACCAGTCGAGTATCCCAGGAGCCGGAGGAGTTGAACAGGCTAAGATATTACAATTGGCAGCTTCTAGTCCGGCGAGTAAATCTTTTGTCTCAAACTTTGCCTTCAGTGAACCATTCACCGGCTGACAAGAAACGGCCGCCACAACACACGGGCCACTGCTTGTTCTGAATTGCCACGTATACGGTGCTTGCATCGGAACATTGGCGTCGCTCGTAACGGCAGTCGTTATAGTTGCGCGGTACCACGTATTCGCCTTCAAACCTCCCGGGGCAACGGTAAAACCGCCGAGCTCACGTCCATCTGCTGCCGTATAAGTAAAAGCGACTGGTAAACCAAGCGCGACTGTGCCAACAGGAGCGGCACAGGCCTGTGAATCTCCACATTCATCCAGAGATGCCGCAGCGGATACGAGAGACGCGGGATTCAAAGGTGTTGTGAATCGAACTGAAACTTGCGCATTCGTGCAGGCATCATTGCTGTCCTTCCATGGACTTGGACTCTGTGTGCCTGTGCCATTACCTTGGGCGAAACAGGCATTCTCTTCAACAACCCTTGGCGCTGGGTTACCAGTTGTGAAACGCCAACGATAGGATGAGAGCACCGTTCGTGGTGGCACCGGACAGGTATCACTGGACGGTATACAACTACCATCACCGCAGCACTGCGAACCTTCGCCACATTCATTACCAACCTCCAAACACGACTGCACACTAAATTGCAAAGGATTACTGGCCGCCACACGGGTAACCCGAATTGGTCCAGTTACGGCGTTGTCCGGTACGGTTGCGGCAATTGAATTGTTTACCCACCGAGATACGGACGACTCTACCCCTGCCGTCACTGGATTAACTACCGTCTGATTACCATCATAAAATCGTACCTGACCAGTTACGCTATCAACCTCCTGCGCGCCACCGAAATTGTCACCATACAACTGCACAGAAACAGACTCCGGGCCATTGTCAGGCAGGCTACAGTACAAACCGGGCGTTGGTGCGGATGTATTTACAGTAAAAATAACGTCTTTGTTGCTCTCTACTGCATCTCGTCGAACAACATAAAGAATTTGCTCGGCCACGGTTACACCGGCCGGCACCTTAAGAACGATTTGGCTGTTTTTCCAATACGCACTCGGACCACACGCTTCTGGAAAGTCGCTCCATGAAACTTCAACGCCCGCGCCGCCCGTCTTTGGGGCGAAATATACTTTACCAATTTCACTACCAAAATTTGCACCCGTTACTGTTACTATCTGACCAACCGGTCCAGCGGCTGGGGTAATCGCCGTAACTCGAGGTGCGGCGACACAAGACTGTGCAGTAAAATTAACGGGGTTCGATTGTTCTTCATTATCATGCTCCACTCGAACGCCTATGGTGGACGGTGCAATGTTTGCGATTGTCGCGAGAATTTGCGCCGGTGCCCACGCTTGAACGGCGGCAGCAATTGAGCCAAAGAGAACACGGCCGGTTGTCAGCCCAAACCCTTCACCAGAGAACGCTGCCGACGGCAAAACGGGCACATTCACGCAACCGGACGACGGCGTAATGGCGCAAAGTCCGGGACGAACCGTGGCGTTAACATCAAAATTAGGAATTACTGGTCCCGCACCTTCGTTCGTTCTATCTTCCAGCCCTAAATTTGTGACAAGCGCGAGCGGACCATCAACGGCGCTGGCTGGTACGGCAACGATTACCTGATTTGTTTGCCAGGCATCAGCCGGCGCACATGATGCTGGCGCCACTGCCACAGCGTCGTCTGTACCTATGCCGCTGTCTCTTGGATCGCCGTCACCATCGACATCAATCCCGAGAAAAATAACCTGACCAGCAGACGAACCAAACCCGCTACCGGCAAGCGTAATGAAACTACCTGGCGCGCCGTCGTTCGGAGACACCGCGGTAATAACCGGATTGGCTGCGCACGTACAGCCATTGGGATCACATACACTACTCGCGGAACACGCAAATTCATCCACCGTGCAGATTGGTGCCGCCGGATCCTCAGCACATGACTCACCCGCGCAAGCACCGCAACCACCGCCGCAGTCAGCCGCTGTTTCGTCGCCACTTAGCTCACCATCAAAACAATGTGCAGCGCGAATTCGAACCGTCTTTGTCACCGTCGTTTCATGATCTGCCCAATCGGTTGCTTTGACTTCCAGTGTGTGGTCGCTATTTACCGCATAGCCGTAGGTGCTCCAACTCACTGTTCCGACGTAGGGTGTGTATGGCGCTCCCGTTGGGCCAACAATGCCGATGAGTGTTGGTGTTGCCTGAAGGTCAGAGAAAGAGAGATCACTCACCGCCACATCATCCACGGCTCGGGCGATGAAGGGATTATTTGATTCCGCCGGCGCAAACTTGCCTGCTGGTTGACGAATGGAAACCGTTGGCGGCAGCAAATCAATTTTGTCCCCTACCCCAATTATGGCCGTACACGGATTACTTGGGTATGAACAGTCGAGGCTCCGATCGCTAACGCTCGTTACCACGTCTTCACTAACGGCGACTGTATACTCGGTGTCTTTAGCAAAACAACGCAAATCTTCGTTGGGTGGTTCACAAAACGCAGATGGCGTAAATACTGCTTGCCGACTATTTGTATCGCCGACAGTTGTCGTGTTCAGTACGCCGGGAATAATGGCCGACGGATCAGCAGTTGGATAAATGCGCACACTGTCTGTCGCTGCGCCATAGGTCAGTGTCGATGCAGTAACTGCCTCATTGAAACCAATTTTTATAACTACGTTCCTCGCCGCACCGACAGCACCATTCGGTGGACTGTATGAGCTCACTACAAAGGCCCGTGCTCGGACCGTACAACTTGGATTCGGGACACACGTCCCATACGTGTACGTCCCGTTCCCATCAGTATCATCACACGTTCGCTGCCCGTCACACCCCGCCGCTGTACAGGCTATTGGCGGGTCCCCCGCACTACAAGTAACCGTACCGCCAGCCTCCCCAAGAAATCTACTGATGATAAAGGATACGGCCGCGTATGCGGACAGGATGATAACGAGCCCAATTAAGGCATTTACTAAAACAAGGCGCGCCTGACGAACTTTATCGTCGTCTCCAGCCGCCGTCATCCATAAATACCCGGCGTATATAATGAGGAGTACCGCAATGATGCCGAGAAACCCGAGGAGTACTCGAATGACTCTGGCAATAACGATGCGCGGGTCGCCACCACCTAATCCTAGATTGGCACCAAACTCAGTTAGGCCAAGGTCTAGTCCTTGCGCAAATGTTGGTAGCGCGACGAGCGCACCAAACGTCACTGCTGCTACAGTAACCCACAGTGTCCGTGACCCAACGCGTAGCAGGCGCACCATATTACGGCGTGCTCGAGTAAATCTCGCCTGGCACGTCCGAATAGGCATCGGGTGGCGTGCCGGGGCCACTGCTTGGCGTAAAACAATTTTGGAAAACATCGGTAATAACCGAGCCTAATCGTGGTTCATACTGCTTCTGCGCTTCAATTTCGGCTCGTGTAAAACCACTGTGATTCACCGTCAGGTCTTCTTGCCCACACAAATCCACCGTGGCAGCATCCGCATCGTCGCAATCCGAGTTCACCGCACACGCCGCTATGGACCCGCTGCATAGTTTAAGTGTTGACTGACGCAACCAAAATCCTCCACCATACATTCCCCACACCGCACCATTGCGTTCGGCGATATACGCTGGATTACGAGTCACCCCATCAACATCTCGAAGTGCGCGAACAGCCGAAAGTGGACGATTAAACGTCGCCGTCATGGGTGCATCTTCAGCCACTCGCTCGGCGCCTGGTTCGGGTACTACTTTCGTAATGAGTGGTGCATTTTTCACAATCGCGTTTGACGTACCAAAATTCCAAGAATACGTATCAGCGCTTGGTCCTTTGGCTTTCCCGTCCCCTGTTGGAAAAACCGGTCGACCTTCGTCATCAACGACGAGTATACCAGCAGCATCGACTTGTGCGTTACCGTCGAGTGAATTGTCGGCCATATCAACCACGCCGTCGTAAAGACCAACACCCGCAATTGGTGAACATGCCCGCGATGGGTTGTTAAGTGGATCGGTCGGTGCACAAGTTGGGACAAACAACGACGCGGCCTTTACCGTCGCACTCAACGGTGCGTTCCCCGGTAAGCAATACATAGTTCGACCACAAGAATTTGTACCGCAGGCACTAAACGTTGAAAATTCTACGGTTCTGTATCCGTTACCAGTCACGTACTGTCCGGTGAGTGGTGAGCCATCGTCGTTGTTAACGGTGATATTTCTAAATTGGCCACCAGCCGCATCATAGATACCAGATGAACTGATTGGGTTCACTGGCTCATCGAAGGTAATGAGCACCAGGGCATTCCGCGGTGCGGCTGTTTCTGTTGGATACGGGTAGACATTCGTTATGCGAGGAGGCGTTGTATCGATAATGGTTGAGACTTCAAAGGTCCAAACATAGTCGCTGAGCATCGCAGTATTGCCGTCTTTTTTCCGCAGCAGGCTCGTAACCGTTCCTCGGTGCTCACTGTTCCGATCAGGAGAACCAAACAACGTACCGTCCTGCAGTTGGAAACCAAATACTTTTTCGTCGGCAGTAAACCCTTTCAACTTGGCGTGCCCTGGGGCGACGCTTTCAAACGCCGTACCAGTGTCCCAGCTGAGGTCGAAGACGGCGGGATTCACATGACCGCACCAAGTAGTGGCGCACGGCTCCCCATCAAGCGACTGGCCATTTGACACGACATCAGTGAGGAATGAGTGCTCGCTATTTGCGTCGCTGTTTGGCGCCACAAAAATTGGCTCGCGAAAGGTAATAAAGACACTCGTATTTCGAGGTACATTTTTTTGGTTGCGACCTGGGTAATGATCTTCAACAATTCCTCCACCAAGCGCGATGCAATTCTGACATGGCGGATTTGGTCCCCCACCAGGAGAACCGCCGCCGCCAGTACCGAGAAAGCGACCGATTAAAAAGGAGACGATGCTGAACGCCATGATAATGATAATAAGACCAATCAGGCCGTTCCGCAGTACTTGCCGAGCAGTATCGACTTGGTCACTGTTCCCGCCAGCGGTCATCCAGAGATACCCAGCGTAGAGAACAACACCCACGCCGATGATGCCAAGGAAGCCAAGGAGTACACGAATGACCCGAGCAATAAGGACGCGTGGGTCTCCCGCACCAAGGCCAAGATTTTCACTGAGACCGGTTAGCCCAGGATCAAGAGTTTGAGCAAAAACAAACGTTGGTAATACCGACACACCAAAAACAAAAGCGAACGACGCCACACGCCGTAGCGCGCGACGTCGTGCCGCACTGTGCTTCTGCTCAACTGGCTCTCTATCCTCCATAGAACGCTTACGCGCTACCCTTTGTGTCAGTTAATGCCTCGCGAACAGCCGTGGCAACATCAGTGCCGTCAGCCTTACCTTTAAGCTCCGCCATGGCCGCCTGCATCACTGCTGGAAATTCACTAATGCCTTCACTACGCAGTCGTGTCACAACTGTTTTTGCAATCTCACGAACTGCTTCAAGACTAAGCTGCTCTGGCAAATACTGCTTCAGGATGGCAAGCTCACTATTAGCCGCTTCTAGTAAATCGGTTCGCGCAGCTTTCGTAAAATCCTGCATAACGTCCTTCAGTCGCTTCACCTCTTGGGTGATAACTGCAGCAATATCTGCGTCGTCTAATTCCTGCTTCGCGCTCGTCCGCGCAGCAATGACGGCATTCTGCAACGCAGCGCGCAACGTTCGAAGTACTGAAACACGACCAGCGTCGTGCGCCTTCATGGCTGTCAGAAAGTCTGCTTCAATACGTTCTCGCAACATACCTATTTATTTTATCGTGTAGACCGACGACTGCGTCGTTCGTCTTCTTCTGTTAACTTGCCAACTTTTTTTAAGTATTCGTACTGTGATTTCCGTTCGGCTCGAACCAGTGCTGTTTTTCGTGTTTCCAATTTGCTCTTATCGTGCGTTAAAAATCGCACTTTGCGAGCTTGCTGCATACGGCCACTGCGCTGAAGCTGTCGAAGAAATCTTCGAAAGAAAGCGTCAAAGCTCTCGCCCTTTTTTCTCTTTAGTTCAACCACAAAGTCACCTCTCTTTCATTAGCTTTCGAAAAAGCACCGTTGCTTTCTAGTTATGAGTATCGGGGCACGTGAAATTGCACGCGCCGAGCGAACGGCGGCGATTATTCTACCACCAAATTTGCCGCACCGTCAATTTTCAGGATGTTCTGATTCAGGCTCCGTCTTGGTGACGAATACGGGCACAGCAATGCTGCGATATTCGTCAACTTTCTTTTGCACAACGGGGATTATTTTCTTGAAATCAAACGTTTCCTGAATGCCGGCATCCATATCTCGGAGTATTACGGTGTGGTCGACGATTTCTTTCTGACCAATAATGATGGCGTACGGTGAACCAAGTCGCGCCGCTAGCTCCATTTGCCCCTTGAGGCTGTCTTTCGAAAAACTGGCGGCAACATGTACCCCACTCTTTCGGAGTTCTTCATACAATCCCAAAGCCTTCTTACGAGCCGGTTCACCCAGTTGCGCGATAAAGACCTCGGGCTTCGGCGTAGCTGGAACTGGAACGTTACGCTCTTTCAATTTTAAGATGGTGACTTCCATGCCAATCGCGAGCCCCGCCGCTGGTGTTGGTCGTCCACCAAGTTCACCCAGTAAACTGTCATAGCGGCCACCACCGGCGAGCGCCGTGCCACCTTCTGCGTCCTCGGCAGACCAGACTTCAAAAACGGTTCGTGTGTAGTAATCGAAGCCACGTACCAAATGCGGATTTAGCACATAGGGCACATCAAGGTCATCCAGGTATTCCAGCATGCCCATGAAATGTTCCTTACAAGCAGCACACAAATAATCTACAAACTGTGGCGCATCGCTGCGTAGTGCTCGACAGCCATCGACTTTGCAATCGAGCAGCCGCAAAGGATTTTTTGCCAGACGACGATCGCAATCTTCACACAATGCCTTGCGATGCTTGCGGTAATAGTCGGTCAACGCTTTCCGATACCCATTGCGACAATCTTTATCACCGATGCTGTTAATCTGAACGGTTATTGGGAGACCAAGGTCAGCAAAAAGATTTGAAACCATCACAATGAGTGTGGCATCAATAACCGAGTGCCCATCCCCCATCACTTCACATGCCCACTGATGAAATTCACGTTGGCGACCATACTGTGGCCGTTGGTAACGAAACATAGAGCCGAGTGTATAGAGCTTTACCGGCTGCGGCAGATTGACCATGCCATGCTGCATGTAAGCCCGGGCCATACTGGCGGTTGATTCTGGACGCAACGTCAGAGAATCCCCACCCATATCAGAAAAGGTGAACATCTCTTTCTCAACAATGTCAGTCACCTTACCGACCGCTCGTTCAAACAGCGCCGTTGGCTCGACTGTTGGCAAATCAACATACGCAAAGCCATAGCCTTCCGCTATGTGCACACAGGCGTTCTTGAGAAACCGCCAGTACACTTGATCTTCTGGTAGTATGTCTCGGAAACCACGCACCGACTGAACTCCTTTTGGTAATTTTGGCACCTCAACCATACCCCCTGGTGGTGTGGCCGCATCACGCTTCTGAACGGCAGCTGGCTTCTTTGCCTTATCCTTTTTTTCTTTCATCATAGTTGCAGGTTACGCATAGTTGAGATGGCTATACTATTAGGAAACAACGTCCAACGACTAAACGGCCAAGCACGCAGCCAGACACGCCCAATGATGTACTTTTCTGATACCGGACCAAAAAATCGAGAATCAAGACTGGCGGTGCGATTATCTCCCAAAAGGAAGTAGTGACTTTCAGGTACGGTAATGTCGTACGTTCCGGTTGTGACCTGAAAGGCTGCTAAATACGACTCAGCGAGCGCTTCTGTTTGGCCAGTTTTATTGGTAACCGAAACAGTACCGTCTTCAATATGCACAGTCTCGCCCGGTAATCCAACGACTCGTTTAATGAAGAACTGGCTTGGGTCTCGTGGGTACCGGAATACCACCACCTGACCTCGAGAGGGACTGGAGAATTGATAGGTTATCTCATCAATAAGGAGGTATTCATTGTCTAAGAACGTTGGTTCCATTGAGGCACCTTTCACATAAAAAGGCTGCACCACATAATAACGGATGGGTAAGATGATAGCGAGCGATAGTACGACGACCTTCAGCAGCTCCAGAAAAAAATCTCCCAGGTCTCGGACTGTCGTATCTATGGTGTTCTTCGTTGCGCGATGCCAAAACATATCAAATGAAGAAGGCTATACCGAACACGACAAGTGCCACGCATCCTGCCAGAACGAGGCCAACAATCATAAAGCGACGCAATCGTCTATCAATCACGATGCTTTCTGACGGTGTTTGCGCAATAATTGAGCGGTACAGCAGCATGGTATACGCAATGATGACTGGAGTGAAGAGTAGTTGCAGTACGAAATTTATCGTGCGAGCGACTGCATCGAGTCCTACTTCTGAAGGAATGTTTGCAATAAAAGATAGTACTGCCGCCAAGAGCGCCAGCACGACGATACGGTAGAACATGGCCCACCATCGACCGCGAACATATTCTCTGCTCACTAAAAGAACATCCAAACCTCGACGCTGCTCTACGACAAGGACCAGTAGACCGAGCACAAACCAAATCGACGCAATCACTCCGGGAATGAACAGTAGGAGAACTCCGACAGTTGCGAGCGCTGAAGTCGTAACACCCAGCAAGAAGTATGGGGGGAAAATGAGTAATCCAGTGAGTGCCGAAGTCGCAATAACCACCCACAGGTACGGAAAGACGAGGGCTCTCGAATTTCGGAAAGCTAGCCGGGCAGAAGTGATCGGCTGCTCCGCAACGAAGCTAACGGTAAGCGCGAGCATTGTCCAAAGTTGTGCGACTGCCACGGCAAGGAACGCCAGAACAGTAAAAATTCCACCCACGAGTAAAGAGAGCAGGGCAAGCAGCGGCGAGGGGCTGGCAGTACCGACTGCTGCCACGACAACAACGATAACGAATACCACGCTCGTCGCGGCAACACCCAACACCCCGTACGAGAGAATGGTCATGGCCTGCGCAAACCGCTGTCGATAGAGTGAGAAAGCACCAATTAAAAGCACCCTGGGGCTGGCCAAGGTTGCGGGAGACGACTGTTTGAAAAACGAAGAAAAATTCATACCTATTGAGCTGCTATATAGTAGACAAAGCGAATTATAGCACGTGGGACAACTTTCGTGTGGATTGGTAGACGATGTCCCGTAAAACGGGACGACCTCGTCGCGTGAGGACAGCCTTCTCCTTCTTATGGCTGTGCCATCAGAAGTTCGCCGAAGGCGAGCGGAGGATGGTGGACGATGCTGGGATCGAACCAGCGACCTCTGTCGTGTGAGGACAGCGCTCTAACCAGCTGAGCTAATCGTCCATGAGGAGAGATACTATTATGTTGGCGCGGTCCCGTAAAACGGGACGACCTCTGTCGTGTGAGGACAGCGCTCTAACCAGCTGAGCTACGCGCCCATATAACTACTGAACCGACTCTACGCTTACTTGCTCGGCGAGTTCACGCATTATATACTAGACCAACCTATTTGCAACGGTTTCACAATGAACAAACCAACCCAGGTTGATCTCCTCAACGCATCGCTTCGTCCGCCGTCTGAACCGCTGCGGTCACCATCGCCACCGCCATCCAGCCGGCGGCGAGTATTTTTTATTGTGGCGCTCTTTACTATTTTTGGCGGCGTCTTCTTTTTGGCTGATGTTGTTATCCCCGGCACCCGTTTGGCGAACAACTTTGGTTCGTCCGGCTTCTTCTCACAACTCACCCACCTAACGTTTAGTGGACAGAAAGGCATTGTTGGCGAAGCAAATGGTCGAATTAATGTTCTCTTGCTCGGCATTGGTGGTGCTGGTCACGAAGCCCCACTATTAGCTGATACAATTATTGTCGCCAGTATTGCTCCAGACACGCAGCAACTGGCACTCTTCTCGCTACCCAGAGATCTCGTTGTGCCATATCCCGACGGTTCGTGGCGTAAGGTAAATGAAATCTACGTCACCGCCGAAAGAAAAAATCCTGGCAGCGGCCTCGCCGCTGCGGCCGCCACGCTCGAACCAGTCCTTGGCCTACAAATCCCCTATCAAGTACTGGTGGACTTCAGTGGATTCGCGCAACTGATTGACGCTGTGGGCGGTGTTGACGTACAGGTAGACAAAACCTTCACTGACCCACGCTTCCCTATTATTGGCGAAGACGAAAATCCAAACTACACCGACCGATTTACGAAAGCCACCTTCACTGCCGGTTGGGAACACATGTCTGGAGAACGCGCCCTAATGTACGCGCGCTCGCGACATGGTAACAACGGTGAAGGCTCTGATTTTGCTCGCGCCAAACGACAACAAAAACTTATCCTGGCAGTCAAAGCACGCGTACTACAAGCAAACGTACTTCTCAATCCACTAACCGTTAACCGACTCGCCACACAATTATCGGCGCATCTCAAAACCAACATCGAACCCTGGGAAGGATTACGATTGTATCAAATGGCTAAGGACGTTCCCACCGAGCAAATTACGCGCGTCACAATAGACGACGCACCCGGGGGGCTTCTGATCTCAGATATCAATGGCGATGGCGCATATGTGCTCCGACCACGAGGCGGTAGCTTTGACACTATAAAAGCACTCGCTGCCAACATTTTTGCTACTGAAAAAGTCGTCACCGAGCAAGCACGCATCGGAATACTTAACGGCACGCTCGTCAGCGGACTGGCGAACAGAACCGCCGATCAATTAGCGGCGGCAGGATACAGTATCGTCTCAATCGCGAATGCTCCCGAGAAGCCAGTTGCGACAACCACCATCTACGACTACAGTAACGGTAGACGAACAACTGATATGGAGGCCCTAAAGCGTCTATTCATTGGGGCAAAGGTTGTTTCAGCAGTTCCTGCGTGGTTAGCGCCGGGCGCCGCAGCCATAGCCAATGCACCACAAGCCAACATGCCAACACAAACAAACGCAGACTTCGTAATTACCATCGGCACAGACTGGGCCACACGCCAACCTGCCGGCACTACCAACTAATATGTCTGAAAAAACGAAACCCCTGCACGTCGTCCTCGTTGGTCGAGTGAATGTCGGTAAATCAACGCTCTTCAACCGGCTCGTCGGAACTCGCCTTGCCCTCACCTCCCCACTACCGGGCACAACGCGCGACAGAAGAGAGGCGGACGTATCATGGCGACATGAAACATTTGTACTCGTCGACACGGGTGGCGTGGAAGTTCCTAAGACGCTCGCGACCGACGAGGACGTATCGGGAAGTATCTCAAAACGTATTTCGCAGCAAACAAGCGTGGCTATTGAAGGGGCGGCGTTGGCGCTCTTGGTGGTCAGTGCGGCGGACGGACCTTTACCCCAAGACCGCGCCTGGGCCCGGTCACTAGCCGGAACCATGCCTGTACTGCTCGTCATGAACAAAACAGAAACTGCCGCTCGCGCCGATGTCGCGAGTGAGTTTATGGGACTCGGTATCGGTACTCCGTATCCAGTGTCGGCCGTATCGGGTCGAGGGACGGGTGATTTGCTTGATGCGATTGTGGAAGCACTGGCGCCACTCCGTCGCACACCACGGACTCAAGCGAATATGCGGGCGCTTCCTGGGCTTCGACTTGCTATCCTTGGTCAGCCGAACAGCGGTAAATCCTCGCTGCTCAATGCCATCACTGGTTCTGAAAGAATGATAACGAGTAGCAAACCGCACACCACTCGTGAACCACAAGACGTAACTATCACTCACTTTGGCAAACAGGTCACCCTCGTTGACACCGCTGGAATTCGTCGCCAGTACCAAGACACAACTGCCATTGAGAAGCAGGGCATCATGGCGTCGCTAAAAACAATCCGTCGAGCCGACGTGGTTGTTTTAATGATTGACATCACTCGCGGACCAACGTTCCAAGACCAACGCCTCGCCAGCGAGATTATCGAAGTTGGCCGCCCGCTTATCATTGCGGCAAACAAGTGGGATCTCATTGAAGAAAAAACAGCCAGCTCTCTGGCCGACGAAGAAAAGAATCTGCGCCGACAACTGCCTGGCTTAGATTGGGTCCCTATCATGTTCGTTTCTGCAAAAACAAAGAAGCGGGTGCGAGAGCTTCTCGAGCTTGCTCACACAACCGAAACAGCGAGTAAACGGGAGCTGACAACAGACGAACTCAAAGAATTTGTCGCCGTAGCCACAGCCGTCCATCGCCCATCTCGCGGTGGTGGTGTGCATCACCCAAAAGTACTTGCACTCACCCAGGTTGGCATCCGACCACCACGATTCCGGTTAACGGTCGAGGGTGAGCTGCATCCTTCCTACTTGAAGTATCTCGAACATAAATTACGTGACCAGTTTTCTTTTACGGGAACTCCCATCCACTTTACATTCGGTACGCCACGACCTGGCGCTACGAATAAACCGACCAACCGACCAGCCAAACGAACCGTCAGCCACGGGCCAACCAAACGACCAGCCAACCGATCACGCAGATGATTCCAAACGTCGCACCGCGCCTTATTGTTGGGCTGGGTAATCCCGACGCAAAGTACGCCAACACACGACACAATATTGGACGATTGGTTATTGAAACGTATCTTAAAGAAACGAGTGGTTTCCTGGCACGCTTAACTGGCAGCAGTGCAAAATCAATAAACATTCCGGAGTTCAAAGGCAAGGCCTACCGAACGCATACCACTAAAACTGGCTGCGTCTTTGTGCCTGACCTCGGAACCTTCATGAATGAATCTGGTCCAGCGCTCGAACGAGTCCGCTCATTTTTAAAACTCGAGGCAGCAGAAGTACTACTTATTCACGACGACATCGACCTCCCTCTCGATACTGTCCGCATTAGCTTCGACGCCTCGGCTGGTGGCCACAACGGTGTTCGTTCAGTGATTACCGCACTTGGCACGAGCACATTTTGTCGCTTGCGGATTGGCATTGAAACACGAACGAATAAATCCGAGCCGCCAGCTGACGCCTTCGTTCTCCAGCCATTTCTTGAATCGGAACAACAACGAGCGGTACAAAAAGGGTGCGCCGCCCTTACGGCCATCCTTACGACCGGCGCCACCACTGCTATGAATACCTATAACACCCGCTCGAATGGCTAAGGTCACCCCACGCTATGTCAGCTTTCGTACAAAAGACGGGCTGAACTTGCCAGGATTACTCTACGAACCACGTAACAAGAAAACAGCTGCCATATATCTTCACGGGAACGGCACTGCCTCAGTCTTTTACAATGCGAACGAGAAACACAGTATCGGACAAGCGTTACTGGGCCGTAGTATCGCCACGCTCTACTTTAACAACCGCGGGGCGCACCTCATAAAAAACCTAGACGTGAAGCGCGGTGGTAAAATAACCCGTCAGCCGTACGGCATGGCCTATGAGAAAATAAAAGAATGCCTGTACGACATTGACGCTGCTATCAATTTTTTAAAAAAGCAGGGCTACACTGAATTCATTCTCATCGGCAGCTCAACGGGTGCGAATAAAATTTGCATCTACAACTACTACCGACCGCACAATGAAGTGAAAAAGTACGTGCTTCTCTCCGCTGGTGACGACGTGGGTATTTTTTATGACCAACTCGGCAAAAATCGTTTTGAAAAACTTTTAAAATTAGCAGCGCGACGCAGCAAAACAAAGCAAGCAAACGAGCTGATGCCGGAACTGTACCCGCAGCTTATTTTTTCAAACGCCGCTTTCTTTGACACGGCGAACCCTGACGGCGACTATAATGTATTTCCTTTCTATGAGGCGCTTCGCAACGTACGATTATCAAAGAAGCCCTTGTTCCGGCACTTCAAGAGTATAAAAAAACCAACGCTAGTGGTTTTTGGTGACAGAGACGAATACGCCTGGAACTCAGTACTACGAATCGTTGAAATTCTCAAAACGATTCAGTCGAAATGCACCTACACAGTAATTCGTGGTGCAGACCACGGCTTTGCGAAGCACGAAAAAGAAATGGCCAAAGCAGTGATGAACTGGTTACTTCGGTCTTAATATATACTCTAGATATGGATTACATAACACTACTTCGCCAGTTTCGCATTGGGCAATTTGCTTTGTTTGATATATCGCTTGGATACGTCGGAATGCTTTTGCTTTCGCCCTTGCTCACAAAAATTTTTTCTAAATTCCACTTGCACATTCCTCGGGCAACATGGCTCTGGTGGATGTTTCCGATTTCAGTAGTATTTCATTTTGTTTTTCGTCAGAGCACTCCCCTTATGAAAGCACTTTCTCAGCCTGAAGGAGTGCTCGTCGCAATCATTCTTATAGCGATGATTCTTTTGGGACTACGGAACTGCAGCAGGATAAAGTGAGTGCGATAGTATAAAAAGTGGCCGTCGGCCGTACGATTTTATGACGCCTCAAAACGCTTCTTCAGATTCCTCCCACTAAGCCCTCAAACCTGAGTCTATCGATTCCTGGCAAATCGATAATCACTAAAAACAACAATTAGGAACCTGAGATTCTATTTTAACAAAGAGTTTATATAACCGCGGGTTGATGGACCAAAATATCCAGTTCCAGTTTTTAATCCAACCGGATAAAGAGTTTGCGCTGCATGTGCTTGCTGAAATTTTTTCACAGCCGACACGGTCAACCAACCATAGTAGGTTGTTTCTTTACCAGGTGATCCTGCACCACTGCTAGCTAAACGAAACCCACTGCCATTAAGATATATTTGTAACGACTTAACCTCAAAATTAACAACTCCTAAAGAAAGATTTCTGGTAAACGCAACAGCTACTTCGGGAGGAATTGGCTTGATCTCGCTACCTATATTAGGGGGTTGGTTCGGCTCTGGTACTGGTGGGTTTGGAATAACCTGTGAACTATCGGAAATAAATAATATACTATCAGAATAAACACCTGAAAATTGACCCGTTGAGGTATAAAATTTTACATAAACTTTTCTTTCGCCAACTTGGCAATCGATCAACTGGTATAACGAAAATCTATTAACCCCATAGCAGAGGTTCCAATTAACCTCCTTGCCAAAAGGCTCGAGGGAAGCTCCATCGAAAGACGCTGTGTTCGATATGGCAATATTTGAAACACTTCCACCGGCCAGTAAAGACAGGGTGACACCGGCTGAGTTTGTTGATAAATAATTATTATTAATAACTACTGAAAATGGCCCAACTGGCTGCGCTGGTGGTACAAAACCACCACCGGGAGAAACCGAGTTATTTTGAACGACCGCTGCCACAACTGTAAAGTTATCGGCCAAAGAACTTTGAGCCATTACATTATGACTGTCGTAAATTGATGTATAGTAGTTATTTGTACCAATATCACCAATTTGCGTCGTATAACTGCACGTTGGATCGGAGGCTGTAGCCGTGGCACTGCACCATGTACCGCCCGCTCCGCAGCCAGCCGAGGTCGCATCGTTGGCTTTGCAGACATAGAGCTTCACGGTATCAGACAAGGTATCAGTGTCTGAATCTGAAGCTGTGGTAGTGAAGGTAACATCAGAACCCACGGTTTGAGGATCAGGAGCATCAGTAACTAAAGTAAAAGCCGGAACGTGGTTCACTTTGAAGGGTGAACCAGTGGAGCCAGAACCTTGAGATGAAGCCGAGCAGAGGGCACCAGAAGCTACCTTATCGCAGACAAAAGCATACCAAGCATTGGATTCGCTATCGCCCGTAAGAGCGGTGTAGGTAACCGAGGATTGAGAACCAGAGTTTGTGGCAGTGGACACAGCCCAGGATCCTCCATCGCAGGTAGGTGCCGCATCAGAACCTACCGTCACCGCATCGGTTTTACAGATAGCGAGATAGTACTGGTTGGCATCAGTATCAGTGGCAGTCGCGGTGAACGTAACCGCGGAACCAACGTTTGTTGGCGTCGTTCCATCAGAGCCAGCATCAGACGGAGCAACAGAGATGACGGGCATCTGATTTGCTGAAGAATAACCTACAACAACCGAACTCAATGTTGGTGTACTCAAGCCAGTCGACGTTAAACTAATTTTATATTGAAACCACTGATCGGCTGAAGCGTCTTTCATTCCTGATGGGATAGCGGTAGTTGCGCATGTCACTGTAGCTGTTGCCTTCGAACAATTTGTTGTTGCGTTTGTAAAATCAGCCCATGCCCCCGTAAGACCTCCAGATGTGGCGGCGGTACGGAGAGAGAGCGTAACCGTAGTATTTGCGGGGAGCGACACATCTTCTGTCCAGACAAGCGAATCGATTTGATTGATTGTAGCTTCAGTATTGTACGCCGACGAGGTAAGCGTTGCCGAAGACGCGTATGCTGAGTACGTAATACTCACGGTGTCGAGCGTTGGCGATTCTCCACCAGAAGCGTACATGGTCGCCTGGTACTGCACGTAGCGATGCCCTGCCGTAGCGCACGCGCCAGAAGAAAAAGCGGAACCGCTCACCATGTACGCGCATGCACTCCAATCGGTTGCGTTAGAAAAATCTCCGTCTGCGTCCGTGCGCGCCTTTACATACACGTACCCCGTTCCCGAGGTTGTCCACGACGTCGTATCGGCCAGCACGATAGACCCTGCCGTGTCGATTGCGCCGGAGGTATAGGTGCCTGAATAGACGTAATCTGTCGAACCGGAAAGATCCATGCCGGCAGACAGTATGTTTTTTACCGCGACTGGCGTGTCACTCGTCGCCTCCGTTGCGTCACCTCGCTGCCCTGCAGAACCAGCTCCCCAGCAGAGCATCGCGCCGGCCTCAGTACGCGCACACGTGTGCTGGTACCCCGTAGCTACGTCCGCAATGCTTGCGAGGTAGCCCGAAGCACCTACCCCAACCACCTGCACGGGCGAGGTGCGTTGCGTGTTAGAATTGTCTCCGAGCTGAGAAACTAAGTTATACCCCCAACAGTAGACCGTCCCCGCGTCCATTGAGGCACAGGAAAATGTGTACCCCAAGCGCACAGACGCCGCACCTTCCAAGACTCCTGTTCCGCCTACCCCGAGCACCTGCACGGGCGTCGACGCAGTCGCCACCGTTGAGTCATCTCCTCGTTGTCCATTGCTTCCTAGGCCCCAGCAAAAGACCGTGCCGTCGGTTTTGACAGCGCAGGTATGCGCGCCCTGTCCAAGCGCAAGATTGATTTGTGACACTCCCGTGAGATACCCCACATCCCCCACGCCATGCACCTGTACCGGTGAGGTGCGCTGTGTGGTGCTGCCGTCCCCAAGCTTGCCGTTGGTATTTGCCCCCCAGCAGTACGCAGTGCCGTCAGTTTTGACCGCACAGGTGGCAAGGTACCCTGCGCTCACAGACGAAACTCCAGTCAAGGTCCCACTGCCACCAACGTCTAGCACCTGCACCGGAGTTTTTTGTGGGGTAACAATAGACGCGTTACCCAACTGCCCATTACCGCCAATGCCCCAACAAAAGACCGTGCCGTCGGTTTTAACTGCGCACGTATGTCTGTGCCCTGCGCTAATCGCTGAGACCCCGCTCAGGTATCCACTATCTGCTACGCCATGCACCTGAACAGGAACATTGCGCTGCGTGGCTGTGTTATCGCCGAGTTGGCCGTTGGTGTTATCTCCCCAACAAAAGACAGTGCCGTCGGTTTTGAGCGCACAAACATGCTGATCGCCAACACTAATCGCTGACACGCCACTCAAGTATCCACTATCTGCGACGCCATGCACCTGAACGGGAACATCACGTTGTGTCGCTGCATTATCGCCAAGCGCTCCGTATAACCCTTCGCCCCAGCAATACACAGAACCGTCGGTTTTGAGAGCGCACGACATGTCTCCGCCCCCACTAATCTCAGAAACGCCAAAAATGTCTATGGGTTGCAACGCATCAAAAGTCTCCACGGGGGCGAGGCGGTAATCTGTAGTGCCGTCCCCCAGCTGCCCATAGCTGCTATATCCCCAGCAGTACGCCGTGCCGTCGGTTTTGACTACACAAGTGTGGGCTGACCCTGCGCGCACGTCCGCCACGCTCGTGAGGTACCCCACCGCACCCACACCCACGACCTGCACGGGCGTAGTGCGTTGTGTCTGTGAATTATCGCCAAGATACCCATAGGTGTTTCTTCCCCAGCAGTACACCGTGCCGTCGGTTTTGAGAGCGCACGAATGTTCCTTTCCTGCGGTAACTCGCGCTGCACCCTCGAGCACACCGTCACTATCCACCCCAAGCACCTGCACGGGCGTAG
>JBAYUF010000011.1 GCA_041675205.1 Patescibacteria group bacterium
ACACTGAAGATGCCATGCTTAGAGAAGAAAAAATTTCCGGTAACGACTGCAGCTGCACCTATGACAGCAAGACCAAGCACGAGATGGAATGGCTGGGGTATGGCGGTGAAGAATGCCGTAGCAGTCGCGACGGCAGTGAGCATTGAGGTTAGGAGCCACGGGTTAGACATAGCTGTAATTGTAGCCGCGGCGGGTGTACGGCACAAATATTTATGAAACTATCACCACGAATAACAGATTCTGTAGTGCCGGTGACAATCGCCATTGTTGCTTTTGCTTTGTATGCCTTTTTCCCGTGGGCAACGAGCCGAGATACAATGCTTCGTTTTAATTCACCCGACGAGACGGCGAATTATCTCTTTAGTGAGCGGCTAGCTACTGGCATGGGTCTTTCTATTCCAGAGCCACTCCTTGAACGGTCGGGCGGAGTACTGCATCCGCGCTCTACCGTTGCCGTTCAGGCAACAATAGCACCAGCCAGCTTTATTGGTTTGCCCGTATTTTACGGCGTCATCGGGTTTGTCCTGGGTATTGGTATTCTTCCTTATTTAACGCCAGTTGTGGCTTCACTCGCGCTCGTAGCCCTATGGGGAATATGGCGAAGACTATTTGGTGAACGACTTGCTACTCTGGCAACGGTGCTGACTGCTATTCATCCGGCTTATTGGTATTACGCCAGTCGTGGTTTTTATCACAATGTGCTTTTTTTGGCGCTTGTGATTTTTAGTGCTTGGTCCTTTTTTCGTTTTCGAGAGACTAGATACAGCGTGGAGTGGCTGGTGGTGTGCATATTTTTCCTCGTTGGTGCACTGTTTGTCCGCACGGTGGAGGTTTTGTGGCTGTTGCCGTTACTTCTTTGGGTGTTGTGGAAGGAACGAGAGCATTTGCGAATTACCCACGGCATCATTGCCGGGGCGGTGCTCGGCGCATTTCTTTCTTTAGCGTTACTTGGTTTTGCAGTTGTTTACTCGGCGCCGCTCCCAACGGGGTATCATCAGGCGGCGGCGGCAGTGGCATCGAGCGCCAGTGGTGCGTTTATTACCGCCGCTCGATCGATACTACTTCCACTTGGTTTTGACGCCGGGCGCATCATAGCGAACATTTTCAATAACGGGTTTTTACTTTTTCTTCCCTTGTGGCTGTTTGTCGCCATTGGTTTTCGCGCCATGCGCCTTCATGTACCTCGGTTTTATATGGTGGCAATTGGCTGGGTGGGTGCGTGGCTGCTTGTTTATTATGGTAGCTGGTTCATCAATGATTCCGTTGGATTTCAAACGGTAACCGTTAGCACCTCGTTTTCTCGCTATTGGCTGCCGTTGTACGTTATAACAATGCCACTCGTTGCGTTTGGCGTTACGAGCCTTGGTAAGCAGCTCGGTAGATTGCAGCTCGTAGCAGCACTTGGTTGTTTGGCACTTTTTACATTTTCGTTTAGCCTCGTCTACTTTGATCCAATTGAAGGTTTTACCGCTGTGGCGGGCAGGCTTCAAACTTATCGAGCGTTAAGTAGAGAAGTGAATCAGCTGACGACAAGTACCGCAGTCATTGTTAGCGACCGTTCAGACAAAGTTTTTTTCCCGGATCGCCGGGTTATTAGCCCGGGCAGCCTGCCATTCTCAATGTACCCTGAAGTGCTCACCGGTATTGGGGCGGTGGCAGATGTCGTGCCGGTGTATGTGTATGTGCCCCATGAGGTTGACGCTGACACCGTGGCCAGGCTACGAGAGCGGCAAATAGTATTGCAGCCCCCTGTGGCGTTAATGAACGGCGGTTGGTTGTACCCCTTGTTGCGTCTATGATGTCGAAACTAAGCATTGCTGCAGTCGCTTTGCTGGCAGGCCTGTGCCTGTTTGCTGTTGTCGTTGGCCTGGCACCGCGTGGTGCGGCGATATACAGAACGAACCTTTTGAAGCCGTCGGCAAATTTTTCTGATGTGTATCCTCGTGGACGAGTGGCGGTTACTGCCACTGGCGTCGAGCTTCTCGCAGAGCCGGTCTATGTTGATGTACGGGTGCCACGCAGCATGGATGCTGTGGCTGTATGCCTAACTGGCATTCAGAGAGCTGCAATCACGCTCGGCATTCGGCGACAGGGTGGCGCGTGGAATTACGAAACCGTGCCGTATGTCGTTCCGCAAAAGGAAGACGAACAATGCTTTCAGACATTCAGTATGAGCACTGCCGTTTTAGAAGACGGTCGATTGCGTTTGCTTATTTCTGCGCCGGTTACGGCCGGAAAAATTGAATTAACGAATGCAACAGTGCACTTCACCGGCCAGCCGCTTAGCCTGGCGTTGGTGCTACATAAGTTGAATACGACACTGACGGTCATAAAAAGCGCACTATGGTAGAGAATCAAAAACAGTTACTGCGTTCGCTCGTGGGGGCAGCAGTCATTCTGACGTGTACCACCGTTGTAGAGTTGTGGCACCCGGGCCTGGTGCGTCAGGGCCTACCCTTACTGTGGCTTTGGTTTGCTCTCGTGGCTGTCATTCTTGCGGTTGTCTTACGAATCTCCTCAGCCGTACGTATGAACTTTGCTGAGCTTGTACTAGTGAGCCTCTGCGTTGGTGGTATACTGGCTGCAGTGGCTGGTCTAGAAATAGGAATCATCGGGTTTTTAATTTCTTTTGTAACCGCTCTCTTTTTTATATTATGAATGACTCGTGTATTTTTTGCTGCATCATTGCCGGCACAGTGCCAGCGGAAAAGGTTTATGAAGATGAGGGTGTGATTGCTTTTTTGGATATCCACCCAATTCGGCCAGGGCATACCTTGGTTGTACCAAAAGTTCACAGCACGAACCTCCTCGATGCAGAGGCCTCGTCGCTCGCCGCCCTTTCAGCAACCCTCCCTAAATTGGCCAATGCAGTTATCCGTGTCACTGGGTCAACGGGCTGCAATATTGGCATAAACAATGGTGCTTCTGCTGGTCAAACGGCGATGCATTTACATGTGCATGTGATTCCGAGAATTGAAGGGGATGGCCTGGTTTCTTGGGGACATTCTGAGCCGACTTCAGAGGCACTAGCAGATCAGGCCCGCGCCATTCGAGAGGCAATGCATTGACGAAGGTCAATATTTCTGCTATTTTTCAACGTTATTTTCAGCCAGTAAAGAAAAATGCCGCCAAAGAATTCACCAAAGACGCATATCACTAAACCACGAGCGCATCGCTCAAAACTGCATGCTTTTGTTCATCGTCATGCAAAGCGTGGATTTTGGGTGGCGGTGGACCATTTATTTCCACACGCTGGAAATGACTATCGGCCACATCTCATACGGCATCGAACGCTATTTGGCTATAGCATCATACTCATATTGCTCAAAGTTATCGTCATTCTCGGGCCGGTGGCGCTGCCCTCGTCTAGCCTTTATTCGAGTGCCATTACGGCAAAAAATATCATCGCGCTTACGAATCAGGCACGGCGGAATCTTGATTTACCAGATTTGAAGTCAAATGAGCAATTGGCCGAGGCGGCAGCCAGGAAAGCGAATGACATGTTGGAAAACGGCTATTTTGCGCACACCAGCCCCAAAGGCAGAACACCGTGGGATTGGATCAAAGACGTTGGTTATCGCTATCGGCGAGCTGGGGAAAACTTGGCTGTGCACTTCCAGGAGGCGGAAGACGTTCAAGGTGGATGGATGGCTAGCCCAACGCATCGCGCAAACATTGTAAACCCGGTCTACAGTGAAATAGGTATCGGCACCGCAATGGGGGAATTTGAGGGTGTGAAAGCAACCTTTGTGGTGCAAATGTTCGGCACTCCTGCCGTAGAAGCTGCCGAACCAGTTTCCGCACCAGTTGAAAAGCCGAGCATAATTAACGAGAAACGCCTAAGCGTCATTGATCGCAAAAATAAGGTCGATGTCCGAGTAGCGGCGGCTGAGGCGGAAGTGGTCAGCGCTTCTTTGGCCTATGTCAGCACTGATTTGATTCGGGAAGGAACGGCAGACGAGTGGAAAGGGTCGATTCAGTATGAGCCTGGCACATTGCCTGCCACTGGAGAGCCGCTACTCATTACTGCCGCTAAAGCTGGATTTCCTCCCGAAACAAAGGCGGTGGCGCTCATTGCTCCTGACGCCTCGATTCAGAAGTTCTTCATCTTTAATGAAGGATCCGATAAGTACAGTTCGTTTTTTAGTGGCTTAGTTAAGGTTGGCAATCTGAATGATAAGGTTCGTGAGTTTTACCTCGGTTTCGTAGTATTTCTATCTGCCGGTGTGCTTATGTATATGTTCACCTCTCGACTAAAGATTCGCCACCCTTCGATGCTCAGCCATTCTTTGGCTGTTGTTGTTTTGGCTGTATTTCTACTCGTTGTTTAGTTATCAACAGGGTGGGTTAAGCAGTTATCCACAGTTTTTTACAATAAGTTAGTTACAATTTTTCCCTACTTTTAAGTCTATTTACCTCGCTTTACTTGACATTTTCAAATAAAGCTTCTAATGTGTGTAAGTTAGAGATGGGATGTATTTACGAAAGGTCTCTAAGCATAAATTCAAATATCTGTAAGCCAATGCGCTTACCTACGGCTAAAGGGAGAGGGATTTAGAAGGGCTTCAACGAAGCCGACGAGAAAAAAATAAAAATACATAAAACATCGCACCCGTTCGCGTCACTCAAGATTAGCGTGCTTTTTTGTGCGCTTTCACCTTCCATTATTTGCACATACCTTGTTTATATTAGTTTGATGTTTTATGTATAAACTTTTTAGCGCTTTAACAAATCGAGTTACGTCGGTGGTCAGTTCGGAAGGCCCGAATTTTATACTAGGTTCTCAAACACGAACTCGCCTGCGACGGGGCAGCGCGTTCTTTACGAGTGCCACCATGCTGCTCGCGCTTGTTGCGCCGGGCGGTGCTTTGCTGTTGCCAACGCACGTTGCGAATGCTGCGGACGTACCGGTGCAGATTTTCTACGATAATTTTGAAAGAGCAAACCAGTGGACAGTGCAGGAGACTGGTGGAAATCAGCCAAAGAGGAATTATGCGGAGAGTGTATTCACTGGTGCGCCATTCACCGACATGTTTGTTGGGGTTGATGATGCACCAGCTGACCCAAACACTCATGGCAAAGGTTACTTTTTTGAGGGATCTACGAATAAAGATCCAGATGACAACGCCGGTCGGGAGATTGCAACCATGGGCTACGCTCAGCTTACCGTGCAATATACACTGAAGACGAAGTTAGCTCCTGGCAGCCGATTCAGTGTTCAGTATATGTTGGACGACGATGCGGCATCGACCGTGGTACTACCTGATGTAACGGTATCGCAAGAACGCACGGTCATGAGCTTCGATGTGTCGAATGTCGAGCGTCATGCCAAGTTGACCTTACAGTTCTTTATGCATGGGGTTGGTAAAGACGGTGGTCCACAGGACGGCGCTGGTCTCGACGATGTACGAGTCTTTGGCTCAGTTCCTCCTTTCTTTTATGACGGGTTTGAAGGCAGCACAGTCAATAACGCACCAGATGGTTGGACAACAGTAAACCACGCGTTCGTTAGCCGCAGAGCTTCAAATAATGAGCGGGTTCATTACACAGACGATAACACCCCAGACAGAGGGCAGGGTGTGCGAATTGATGGCGTCGATGGTTTAAGTAGTGCCATTTATAGGACGATAAGCACGGTCGGTATTACGAGCGGGATTCATGTCGCTTATGCGCGGCGTGTGAGCTTGATGAACAAGGTTGATCAAGGTCTCTATGTTTACTACACCACTGATGGGTGGCAAACACAGCATGAACTTGAGAAAAAAGTCATTGTTGACCCGGATGATATGCTTATTTCTCACCTCGTCTGGACCTCTTCCGAGCCGTTGGTTGGTGCAGAGAATAACCCAAATTTTGGACTTCGTTTTGAGGTAAACGCTCCTAACGTGGATAACTTTGTACGTTTGGATGATATTACGGTTTGGGGTGAGGGTGTGGCGCCGGAAGTTCCTACTGCCTTAATATCCGGTTTTGTCTATCACGACACAAACAACAGTCATACTTTTGAATTTCCAGAACCAGGAGTTGCTGGCCGCAAGGTGCAGATAACCGGTCAAGGTACAAGCACCCAAGCCACGACTGATGCAACTGGAAGCTTTACGGTTGGTTCACTTTTGTCTGGCGACTATACGGTTTGCCAAGTTGATGTGCCGGCTGGATGGGTAGATACCCAGCCCACTATCGGTCCAGATTGTGGTAATGGCA
This sequence comes from Patescibacteria group bacterium, assembly GCA_041675205.1. Taxonomy (NCBI): domain Bacteria; species Patescibacteria group bacterium. The sequence continues at coordinate 6,205 of JBAYUF010000011.1, forward strand.
CTATTGGTTATTTAGTCCAATTGACCCCCGGTCAAGCTTTCACTACTGCCATATTCGGTACGCTTGGTTTGTCGAGCATTACCGTAACGAAAGCCGTGAACCCAACGAGCAGTTCTAGCCAGGTTTTTGATGTGACCTTCTCTAAAAATGGCGTTCCTGATGAAATCGCACACTTAACTGTAGGCGGTTCGTATTCATTTGATGAACTTCTTCCTGGTTCAGTAACGGTTACGGAAGCAGACGTGCCAGGGTATGTTTTTTCGAGCCTTGTTTGTGGTGATATTGCCTACCAGAACGGGCAGTCAATTTCCATAAACGCAAACGAAAACTTGAATTGCACACTGACAAACACGAAACTCGGCAGTATTACCGTGGTTAATCTTTCGCCAGCAAACGCTGGCAACTATGGTTTCAGCCTAACAAAGGAGCCGGCAACCCCGGCAGGCAGTGCAACTATCACGAACAGCAACAGTCACACCTTCGGTAATCTTGGCGTTGGTACCTATGGTATAACGCAAACTGAAGTGCCAAGTGGTGTTACTCCTGATCCATCACCTGTTTGTACCAATGGTGAGGTCTTCGGCGCGATTAGTTTGACGGCTGGCGAAGATGTCACTTGCACATTCAACAATACTGCGCTCGGCAGCGTCAGCGGCATGAAATTTGAGGATGAGAATGGCAATGGCGTACACGACCAAGGCGAACTAGGTCTGGCTGGTTGGACCATCACACTCTCCGGCAACGGTGTACCGTCAATACCAGTCGAAACTGGAGCTAACGGAAGCTACTCGTTTAGTAATGTTGCAGCAGGCACCTACACGCTTTCAGAAACAATGCTGCCTGGTTGGCACCAAACCGCGCCAGCAAGCGGAACGTATGAAGTTACCGTGAGCGAGGGCGAGGATGAAATTGGTAAAGACTTTGGTAACTTTGAGGGCTTCACAATTTCCGGTAAAAAGTTTAACGACATAAACGGCGATGGTGTTCGCAATGGGACAACCGACTTAAACCTTCATTCGTGGAGAATTAGTCTTGACCTCGTCGGAACCAGCACAGTGCCAAACTGTGAACAAGGTACAGGGGAAGAGCCGAGATTAATTTATGGCGAATACTGTCAAGTATTTACCGACAGTTTCGGTAACTACGAATTTCCGAACCTCGGCCCTGGTGAGTACATCGTTTCGGAGCTCTTCTCCACAGACCAACAGAGCGGTTGGTATCAGACAGCACCAACAAGTGCCACTGGTCTTGGTGGTCAAGACAACGGTACCTATGAGGTTTCAGCTGCTTCGGGTGTTGACCGCGTAGGTCGCAATTTCGGAAACGCTGAGTTCGTTTCGATTGTCATAACCAAGGATGTCAGTAACCCACTTGAGGCACCTGTTGGAGCAGTATTCAGCTTTACCCTTAACGATGGCGAGCCAATCACACTAGTTGACGGTGGTTCGCGTACGTTTGGCGGTTTGAAGACAGGTGCGTACACGGTCAGCGAAGGCACAAGTGATGGTTGGTCTTTTGAAGGGGTGAGTTGCGCGGTTAATAGTGGCGCTCCTGTAACAAATGCGAACCTAGACCTTAACCCGGGTGATATAGCACGTTGCACCTTCACTAACACGTTTGTTGATGTAGACACCGATGACGACACTATTCCTGATAGTGCCGACAACTGCCCAACCGTGCCGAACTTCGATCAAAAAGATTCCGATAAGGACGGCATTGGTGACGCGTGCGACACTGACGACGATGGCGACGGCGACAACGACACCGAAGACAACTGCCCACTTGTAGCCAACCCAGGGCAAGAGAATGCCGATGGTGATTTGTTCGGCGACGTTTGTGACACCGACGTCGATGGTGATGGCGTAGCTGACAAAACGGCGAACAGCGATGACACCTTTACCGACCTGGCCGTTCCTCCTGGTGACAACTGCAAATTCGTGGTGAACCCACTTCAAGAAGATAAGGATGGCGACAATATTGGCAATGTCTGTGACACCGATGACGACGATGATGGTGTAAAAGACGATGATGGTGATGAGGTAACGCCATATGACAACTGTCCATTAACGGCAAACGCAGACCAACTTGATGCCGATGAGGATGGTATTGGTAACGCCTGTGACACTGATGCCGATAACGACACTGTTGCCGATAAGGATGACGAGGGGAATGGTGTATTTACCGACCGCACCCCTACGGATGTTCCGGCGGTGGACAACTGCCCACTCGTGGCAAACCTTGATCAAATTGATACTGACGAGGACGGTATTGGCGACGCCTGTGCGAATGATTACGACGGCGACACCATTTTGAACCCGGTGGACAACTGCCCACTCGTAGCCAATCCATTGCAAGAGAATTCTGATGATGATTTGTTAGGCGACGCTTGCGATCCAGATGACGATAATGATGGCGACATTGACACAGCAGACAATTGCCCACTCACAGCCAACCCAGACCAAGCAGATGCGGATGGTGACGGGAAGGGCGACGTCTGTGATGTATCGCAGCGAATTGATGGCACTAAGTGGAACGATAGAGACTTCAGTCGCACGAAAGGGGACGGTGAGGTTGGCGTAAGTACTTGGACGATTGCCATTGGTAAAGTTGGCACACCAGGTGAGAGCGGCCCAACACCAGTTGAGATTGTTGCCCTCGACACAACCAACATTTCCGGAGAATTTAGTTTGCGCGTACACCAGAGTGGTACCTACAGAATCTATGAAGGGAAGCGAACTGGTTGGGTGCAGACCTATCCAGTGGCAGTAAGTACACCAAACCAAACAGTCACCTGTGCTGAGGGGTTGGCAGATTGTACCGTTGGTGATCTGGAACTCGGTGTCTACTACACGGTAACCGTTACCCTAGGCGAAACCGAAGGCCCAATTATCACCAAAGATAGTAGCGCAAACGACCTTGCCTTTGGTAACTTCGAGCAGTCGGTTATCACGGCATGGAAGTGGAACGACGTTGACAATAATGGTCTGTGGGACAACCAAGAGAGCACCATTAGTAATTGGACATTTGCTTTGGCGAAGGTTGATACCAGCGAACAAGAGGGAACACCACCAGTAGACGTGGTAGCGATTGCGAGCACGAACGAGAATGGCGTGGCCGCTATGCTGACCCCTGAACCAGGCACGTACGTTGTGCTCGAGGCAGCGGCACTGAACTGGTCACCAACCCATCCAGCAGTCGTTTCTCCGGCAGTAACCGTTACCTGCACCATTACTGGTTGTGACGGTTTGACCTTTGTAATGGATCGGTACTACACGGTTAATGTTTCGGCTGGTGGCCTACTTATTACGAGCGATAACAGCGGCGAAGAACTTCAGCTAATGACTTTTGGTAACCACTTGAACGTCATCTTCAGTGGCATTAATGCCATTAGCATTACGTCTTCAACGGCTCAAGTAATTTGGACAACTGACCCGGCGGGTACAAGTCGCGTTGTGTACGACACAACATCACACCCGACTACTGACACCAGTGCAAACTTTGGTTACGGTTCTACGTCACCAAACAACGCTGCCTTCACAACTTCGCACGGAGTAGATTTGTCTGGGCTCCCGGCGAGCACCCTTATTTACTACCGTGTCATTTCGGCTGGCTCTGGTTCAGTTGAATCAATTAGTGAGCAGCACAGCTTTACCACAAACGCTGGTGGTGGTGGCGGCGGAGGCGGCGGCGGTGGTGGCGGCGGAGGCGGTGGTGGATTTATTCCAACCGGCCCAACCGGCGTAGCGGTAGCTGTTGCTGAAGGCAGCCCAGTGTCTAATCCGAACGTTAACTTGGTGCTCACCTTTGGTTCTGACGTCACAAACATTGCCGTAGGTAACTTGTCGGATGTTTCTGACTCCACTGGATTTGAGAACCCAGCCCCGAACAAGCCATGGATTCTTATACCAGGCGACGGCCTCAAGACGGTGTACGCCAAGTTCCGAAATGCGAGCGGTGGCACCACTATTGTGAGTGCGAACACGCAGCTCATTACAACCACTGGTGGCGGTGGAACACCTCCCGTAATTCCTCCTGTTACCCCTCCAGGCACAACTCCAGTGACTCCTCCAGCGGGTGAGGTACTGGGTGAAGAGACGACCGCACCAGCTGGTCCAACTGGTTCTGCCCCCGCAGCGGGCGGTAGCGCTCCAGCGGGTGAGGTCCTTGGTGAAGAGGTAATCGCACCAGAAGGTGAGCCTGAAGAGGAACCAGTAGTGCCGACAGTCGAAGCACCGACTGAGGTTACGAACACACCAGCAACCGGCTGCTACAAGATTCTTGGCATCTGTTGGTGGTGGTGGCTCATCGTACTAATTGTTCTCATCTACCTCTGGTACATTTACCAGCGCGACGACAAGGACAAGAAGTAAGAACTGTAAGAGTGGCAAAAGGCTCGGCATACGCCGAGCCTTTTGTTTTGTTGTCGGTGTGGCAAAAATTGTATAGAATTACCTTACTATGACTGAGAAAAAAATACTTGTGGCGGGTGGGGCAGGCTTTATCGGCTCTAATTTTGTTCACCATATTTTGGAAAAGTATCCAAATTATAGGATTGTAAATTTTGACAAATTGACCTACGCCGGCAACCTCGACAACTTGGCTGACCTATTGACTGAGTCGCGGTATGAATTTGTTAAAGGTGACATAGCTGACGAAGCGGCAGTAGCGGCTGTTCTTTCAACTGGCATTACGGATGTGGTAAATTTTGCCGCTGAAACACACGTGGACAGAAGTATTCACGTTGGCTCTCGAGATTTCGTGTTAGCAAATGTGCTTGGTGTGCAGACATTACTAGACGCTGAGCGGAAGATTCCTGGTATTCGACACCTGCAAGTTTCGACCGACGAAGTGTACGGTTCGCTAGAGCTCGACGACGAAACCGCGTTTACCGAAGACACGCCATTTACGCCGAACGTTCCTTATGCGGCTGCTAAGGCCGGTGGTGACCTTTTGTGTCGCGCCTTCTTTAAAACTTTTGGAAGTGATGTCCTCGTAACGCACTGTTCCAACAACTACGGGCCGTATCAATTTCCTGAAAAGCTCATTCCGTTTTTTATTGACCGAGCAATGAACGACCAACCGTTGCCGCTTTATGGCGACGGGAAAAATGTTCGTGATTGGCTGTATGTTCGCGACCATTGCGAAGCGCTCGACGCTGTGTTGCATAAGGGTACGGCGGGGGAGGTATACAATATCGGTGGTCATTTTGAGCGGCCAAATATCGACATTGCCCGTATTATTTTGCGAGCGCTTGGGAAAGACGAGTCACTCTTAACGTTTGTAACTGACCGCCCAGGACACGACCGTCGCTACGCCATTGATGCTTCTAAAATTGAAAGAGAGCTTGGCTGGAAGCCGAGATATAATTTTGAGACGGCTATTCAAGAAACAGTGCAGTGGTACCGCGAACACCAGGATTGGGTGGAGGCGATAAAACAGCGCTCGGCAGCCATTAATGCTCACGTAGAGTAGACATGAACCTTGAAATTGCTGGTCTTGTTTTGACCTTGAACAAACGCATTCGAGACGATAGGGGATTTTTGGGCGAATTGTTGCCGGGTGGTACAGACAATGCGCTGGCGGAAAACGGTATAAAAAATATTTATCTGTCGGTGGCGACCGGTGCGTTCCCACGAGCTGGGCACTACCATCACGAGCAAATTGAAAACTTTTTTCCGATTACCGGCTCGGTCATTTGGGCGTTTAAAGATTTTCGCGAAGCTTCACCAACCTTTGGCGTAGTGTGTGCCGTCGTGGTAACTAAGGATAACGGTCGCTTCAGGACAGTCGACCCCAAGGTCAAACTCATAGACGCTACGGAAGCGTTCATTGGGCTTACTGTTCCGGCCGGTGTCTACCACGTGTATTGGCCGCTCTTCGGCGAGACCAGTGAAACCGTCTGCGTGGCGTCAACGCCATACAACCCCGCGGATTACGTAAACATTATTCCCGATTCAATGCCAGACATAGTGACTTTGGTGAAGCCCATTGTAGAGAAAGCGTAAGGTATGCGCATTGCTATTTTGGGTGCCAACGGTTTACTTGGGCAGTCTTTATTGTCACTTCCTGTGGTTCGTGAGCACACAATTTTTCCACTCGACCAGCAAGAGCTCGACATTACTGACACTAAGGCGGTGGTGAGTCGCTTCGACGAGTTGGCACCAGAACTTATTATTAACGTGGCCGCTTACAATGCGGTGGATGCGGCTGAATCTTCTGCCGAGGGCCGCCAGTCGGCCTTTCGCATTAATGCCGACGCAGTCGGCGTACTCGCTAAGGCCGCTCATACTATCGGCGCTACGTTTGTTCACTACAGCACGGACTACGTCTTTGATGGGTTGAAAGAGGTTCCGTACGTGGAAACCGATACGCCTAATCCACTCTCTGTGTACGGAGAGTCCAAATGTAAAGGTGAGGAATACGTGCTCAGAGAAATTGATTTGGGGCTCAGAGGATATGTCATCCGCACCTCTCGCTTGTTTGGTGGCGCTAACGCCACGGGTCAAGGGAAAGAATCTTTTCCAGATTTGGTTCTTCGTTTATGTGGCGAGAAACAGCGGCTTGAATTTATTGATGGTTTTGAA
>JBAYUF010000012.1 GCA_041675205.1 Patescibacteria group bacterium
CCTCGACCATTCTTTGGTCGGTCGGTCTCGGCTTTGCACCACTCGCAACACGAGCGGCGCAAGCAGGTGACTTGATCAAGATGGCTGGTAACTCGGCTGTTTACTACCTCGGCAGCGATGGGAAGCGATATGTTTTCCCGAACGATAAGTCTTACTTCACTTGGTACTCGGATTTCTCTGGCGTCGTGACTGTTTCACAGTCCGAACTCCAGTCGTACCAGATCGGTGGCAACGTTACGTACCGAGCCGGTACGCGACTTGTAAAGATCACAACCGACCCAAAGGTTTACGCAGTTGAACCAGGTGGGTTGCTCCGTTGGGTCACAAGCGAGTCCATTGCGATTACGCTTTTTGGTTCAAATTGGGCATCGACGGTTGACGACGTGTCGGACGCGTTCTTCGTGAACTACACAGTCGGTTCTTCCATTAGCTCGAACACCTACCCAACTGGCTCGCTCATTAAGCTTGCTAGTTCCTCCGACGTCTACTACGTGGACGGCTCGTCAAAGCGCATGGTGACTGCGGCAGGCTTCTCAGCCAACAAGCTGAACAGCATGTACGTGCGAACAGCTGACGCGAGCGTATTCAACGCCCTCGGAAGCGGTTCACAAATCACTGGCACTGAGTCCGCCATTTGGAACGTTTCAGGCGGCGCCTCCGGCCCTGTGGTCGGTGGTTCTGGCCTTAGCGTTTCTTTGGCTTCAGACACTCCAGCTTCTACTGTGCAAGCTGATGGTACTGCCTACAATCCAGTGTTAAAGCTGAATTTGACGGCAGCTGCTGATGGTGCCGTAAACCTCACTGGTCTTACGGTTACTCGTCAGGGCCTCTCAGCCGATTCTGACGTTGATGGCGTTGGCTTCTTTGATGCTAACGGCATGCGACATGGTAACTTTGTCAGTTTTGCTGACACAAAGGCTGCCATTTCGTTCTCGAACGACCCAGTTGTCGTTCCTGCTGGTCAGACCGTTGCTGTCTGGGTAAAGACAAACCTCGGTTCGTCAATCTCCAGCGCAACCTACGCAGTTTCCGTTGTAAGTTCTTCCGATGTGAAGACAACTGCAGCGGTGAGCGGTTCGTTCCCAATCGTTGGTAACGGCTTCTCAGTCATCGACGGTTCGAGCTCTGTCGGGGGTCTCACCATTGGTGATCAAATCCTTGCATCTTCTGCCGTTAGCGTTGACATTGGTGTAACCAATTACTTGTTGGCCAAGCTTCGAATGACTGCTGGTGCAAATGAACCAGTCAGAATTGCTCGAGTTCGCTTGTTCAACAACGGTACAACCGATGACAACGACATTCAGAACTACACGTTAGTTGCACCTGATGGCACCGTTCTCGCGACCGCCGCAGAGGCGTCGAACCGGTACATCACATTCACACTCACCACGCCTTACCAGATTGCAGAGGGTAATTCCCGCGATCTAGAAGTGCACGTTGATGTGAAGGATGGTTCTTCTCGCACAGCGCAGTTGAACATCCAAAACAACTACGATGTAGAAGTGTATGGGTTGGAAACTGGTTCTGGCCTTTTGCCGACCGCCGTTGCGAACGACACCTCGTTCCCAATTGGTGACACCTCTGGTCGTAACACATTGACGGTTCGCGCCGGTACGTTGACAGTCAACAAGGCTGCAACGTCACCATCCGGTGAAATTGGTAAGTCAACCCCAAACACCGTGCTCGCCATTTGGGAGCTCGAGGCCAAGGGTGAACCAATTGAATTGCAACGTGTTGACCTTGACCTCTTCACGAACTCCTCAAGCGGAGTTGCTGCCACCGACCTTACTGGAACTATCAAGCTCCAGACGACCGATGGCACAACATTAATGAGTTTTGCACCAACTGCTACAGATGGTGGTGAGCTCTTCGCCAGTGCTGTGGGTACTGACTCGCAGACCTTGTCGAACTACTTGACGATTCAATCAGGTCAAAAAGTGAAGATTCAGCTTGTTGTAGATACAGACTCTGACATCAGCACAGGCGAATCGCTTCGCGCTGGTATTGGTGACTTGTACTACAAGCAAACGACTTCAAACACCTACTCGACTGCTTCTGATGATGTTTTGGTAACTGGTAATCCTCTTACCGTTACAACAAACTCATTAACAGTGACATCGAACGGTGCGTACGCCAGCCAGAATATAACAGCTGGTCAGGCTGAGACTCGTCTTGGTTCGTTCCTTTTGAAGGCGAACAACGCAGAAGGCATCAACATTACAAGCATGGCTCTCCAGTTTAACGGAGCTGATGCTGTTGGTGTTACAGACATCTCGAACGTGAAGTTGAAGCGTGCTGACACCGGTGTACAAATCGGTAGCACGCTCGCAACCGTCGCTGACGTTGCTGGTGCCTCTAACACGTTTAGTGTTGCAGGTCAACTCAACATCGCGGCGAACGCTTCAGTGTTAGTTGATGTATACGGATCGATTGCTAGTGGTGCTTCAGATGGTGACGGTACAGGCGACACACTTGCTATCACGATTCCAGCAACTACTGGTATCTCTGGTGTAGGTGCTCAATCTGGTGCCACCATTCCAGCAAACAGTGCGGCTACGCTCCAGACCATCACTTTTGTGCAGTCTGGTACGTTGACTGTTGCTGTTGACCAATCTGGTGCTGCGTCTTCGCAGTTCTACACCACTGGTCTCTCTGGCGTTGAGATGGCTCGCGTTAAGCTCACCACCACAAACGAAGGTGCCAAACTCCAGAAACTCGAGCTCCGCTCGACCAATGGTACTGGCAACATCGACTCGGTGAAGCTTATGGGTACAGGTCTTACATCTGACCCAGTAACCAATCTGAGCTCTGGTCTTGCTACCTTTACGTTCTCGTCGGGCAGTGAAATCACTGTTCCTTCGAACAGTTCAAAGGTACTGACGGTTGTGATTAATACCACTCCGTTGCAGAGTCTCATTGGTGGTAACCTTGGCGTTCTCGGTTTTAACACCGCTGACGCTATTGGTGCCGATTCAGGTGTAGCCATACAAGAGCGAATTTCCGGCGGCACCGTATGTACCGCAGGTACTGCCTGTGGAACATTGGCTGCTGGTGACCTCGTCTACTTCACCGTTGCTGGAGACGGCGCGGCTGCAACTGACGACACACCGGGCTTTAAGCTCATCACAGCAGTTACTAGCAGCTCACTTATCGCTGCTGACTCCCTCACCCTCGAAGGAACAGCTGCGAACTCATGGGCAACAAGTGATTTGATCACTGAATTGCCAATGGTTGAGTCAGTTGCTGGTGATGGTAATGCCGGTGTTACTTACGCTATCGGTGATATCGTTTACGTCTATGACGCAGATGATAACGAGGCTGGCTTCAAGATTGTTACAACAGGAGTTGCTTCTGGCGATGCCCTTACTGGCTTGGCCTTTAGCCCTGCTGGTAGCGTGGCAATCGATGCAGCCGGTGATCGTGTTGTGAAGCTTACAAATGCTAATGCAATTGTTGGTAACACCATGCGTTACGAAGAAGTTGAACCTGTCATTACGCTTTCGGCATCGAGCCCATCAGGCACGACTTCACCGAACAGCGAACAGACTGTTGGTGTCTTCAATGTGAAGGCCGAAGGTGGCCGAGACATGACATTCAACGGTGTAACTGTTGAGAAGAACGGTTCTAACAGCCCAGAGCGCTACGTAACGAAGCTTTCCCTTTGGAATGGCTCGACGAAGCTTGCTGAGGTTGCGAACTCAACAGTAAGTGGTACGACAGCAGTTGGTATCACCAACGCTGACACCATCCTGAACCTTTGTTCGGGAACGTCAGACACCGCAGGTGAAATTGGTGGTATCACACAAGCTGAAGCCGACACCCTAGAGGCCGGCGACAGGGTTGTAATCGTTGATGGAACAAACACCAACACGGTTACAATTTCGGCGGTTACAGGCACGACGATTGCTGCTTGTAGCTCTGGTGCGCCAGCAACTGGTTACGCCATTACCTTTGATGGCACTGTAACAATCGCCGCGTCGGCGACAGTTGACTTCCGCAACAACCGTGTTCACTTCGACGCTAGCCAGGCCAACACCAACGACACTGCACTTGTTGAACAGACTGTCACTGCCGGTCAAACAATGACCCTCACAGTGAAGGCTGATACAAGCTCAGTGAAGACGGGAGCTGGGACAAGCACCATTACATTTGGTGTTAACATTCCAGGCTCAAATGGCCCACTTCAGGTCACTTCGACGCAGATCGAAGGTTTCAGCTGGGATTACTCCCCGTTGAACTCCAACGGTGCTGCGTCGTACAAGACGGAAGGGGATAGCTACCCGGTTATTGGCAACACCCTCAGCTACTAATAGCTAAGAGTGGAGGCGTTCGTTAAGAGCACCTCGTCAAGGAAAAGAGCCCCGAAAGGGGCTCTTTTCTATTGAGTTTAGTCTTGGTACACTGCTTAAACTATGAATAAAAAAATTATCATTCCAATTGCTTCAGCCCTTATTGTGCTGGGTTTTGCTGGGTTACTTCTATATCCCCGCTATGCTGAAAAAAAACAATTGCAGAATTGGCAGGAGCTAGCTGCCAAGCACCCACAAGGCGTGCAGCTGATGGAAGAAATAAAGCGTCGACAAGTCGAACTGAAGGATGATAATGCCGAAAATGATATCGCGGCAAATAACTATTTAGCCATCAGCATCTCAAACTTGGGTGATAAGACGGGTGCATTAAAGTATTACGAACGAGCGTTAAAACTTGATCCAAAAAGTCGGATTGCGCTCAACAACATAGCCAACGTCTATCAAGACCTATCGGATTGGAATAATGCCGAGGTCTACTTTAAGAAATTGATTACGGCGGAGCCTGGATATACACCGGCGTATCGTTCTCTTGCATATTTGTATCAGTACCGCTTCAACGACCCAGAAGAAAAAATTAAGGCGTTGATCGATCAAGGATTAGCCGCTAACCCCGACAATGGCGACCTTTTGTCTTGGATTATTTCGTACTATCAAGAGAAGCAAGAAAACGACAAAGCAGTGCCATACTCTCAGCGCTTGGTAGATTCCCTTAACAAGGCCGCTGCGACAGGAACGCAGGACAAAAACAATGTCGGTATACAAGTTGAATATAAATAGTTGTTACGGTTTTGTTAACACTAAAAGCAGCCTCACGGCTGCTTTTTTATTGGAAGCATTTTCTGACCCAAGTTTTCAGCCGTGCTATACTTCATAAACTATGAATTTTACACGGGCAGTCGTCATTAAACACATCGCGGTACTTACTGCAGCCTTTCTTTTTGCGTCTCCGGTGTTTGCCGCGTTTGACCCCAATGACGTTCACTACCCACAACAGTGGTATTTGCCGCAGGTTGGTATGCCGCTCGCGTGGGAGGTCACTACTGGTGGGCCAGACGTTGTCGTGGCGGTTATTGACACCGGGGTAGACATTTATCATCCGGATCTTCGAAATCAAATTTGGACAAACCCAGGTGAGATTCCTCACGACGGGAAGGACAATGATGGTAACGGATATGTGGATGACGTGAACGGCTGGGATTTTTTAACCAAAACAAATGACCCGCGACCAGAAGCAACACCACCATTTTCAAAAACTGCGCTGCATCACGGCACGGTGGTGGCCGGAATTATTGCGGCAGAAGGAAACAACAAAGAGGGGATAGCCGGCATAGCGTGGCGTAGCCGCATTATGCCGCTTCGCGTTTTAGATTCACACGGTGAAGGGGATGTGAATGTGGTGGTTGATGCGGTGGACTACGCAGTGAAAAACGGAGCAGATGTTATTAATCTCAGTTTTGTTGGCCCAGGGTATAGTAACCGTTTAAATGCGTCACTCAGAAAAGCGTATGAAGCCGGGGTGGTGATTGTGGTGGCGGCGGGAAACGAAACAGGCGGGAAAGATTTAACAACGTCGCCCCTGTATCCAGTGTGTTTTGATCAGGGCAGCACGGAAAATTGGATAATCGGGGTGTCGGCAACAGACACGCTTGATCAGCGCTACGTGAATGGTAATTACGGTAACTGCGTGGACATAATGGCTCCGGGCACCCTCTTCTTCAGTACACAGGTGTGGGACCTCGGTAAAGGCTTAGCCGAAGCTTATGGCGGACAATGGTCGGGCACTTCGGTGGCCGCACCCGTTGTGTCTGGGGTGGCGGCGCTTGTAAAAGCAACCCAACCAAAGCTGACCGCTCGTCAAATTATTGATGTTCTGCTCAAAAGCGCGGACGACATCAGTGCGTCGAATAGATTTATTAAAGATAAAATTGGTGTTGGTCGAGTAAACGCTAGCCGTGCGGTTGTAGGCGCACAAGCACCAACTGGTACGCCACCGAAGACCTCTACGATAGCTGGTGGGCGCATAGTGACGGTGACTGGGAGTAGTCGCGAGCCATTACTAAAAATCTTCTCTGGGGCGGGTCAGCTTGTGCAGTCGTGGTCGGTATATAAAGACTCGTTTGTGGCCGGAGGAGGCGTTGCGGTCAGTGAGAACTCTCGAACGGTTCCAGAAACTCGTGGCGTCAACATCAGCGCCATCATTCGCGGCGAACAGGTGGTGGTGGTTGGTGAAGGTGTTGGCGGGTTTGGACGGCTGCGAGTGTACGACACGGCTGGCACTATTAGCTCGCAGTGGTATGCATTTGATAAAGCAGTGCGGGTGCCGCTTTCTATTGCTGCGGGAAACCTGCAAGGAAATGGGGAAGGGGCAATTGCTATTATGCCGGCTGCTGGTGGTGGACCACAGGTACGAATTTTCAATTCCACCGGAAAATTACTTGGTCAATTTTTTGCGTATGACAAAAGTCTTCGTGGTGGATTTTCAGTAGCAGTTGGCGACACAGACGCGGATGGCAAAGCGGAAATAATTGTTAGCTCAACAACACTGAACCTTCCCGTTCGCGTTTTCACGGCTGAAGGAAGTTTGATGAACGAATGGCGGCCATACCCAACCTACCGCGGTGGCGTGAGCGTTGCAGCTGGGGACCTTGATGGCAATGGTGAAGTCTCAGTGATTACCGCACCCGTTAGCGGCGGTGGCCCGCACGTGCGGCTGTTTGACGGCCGTGGAAAGTTGCTTGGCCAATTCTTCGCCTTCGCCGAGTCGTTTCGGGGAGGGGTGTCGTTAGCTGTGGGCGACACGGACAGTGATGGCCGCGATGAAATAGTAGCGGCGCCAAGAAGTGGTGGTGGCCCACAAGTGCGTATTTTTAGCGGCCAAGGAAAGCTGCTTGGCCAATTCTTTGCATACACCCAAACGCTGCGTACCAACATTGCACTTACCGTACTTCGGTAACCTATGGTGCTTCGTCAATTAACACTTTTTTTCATTGCTGGACTGGCAGCATTTTTGACTGACTTCGGAGCGTACATGGTGCTAACGAGAAACGTTGCGCTGCTACAAAGCTTTTACCTTTTGGTAAGTATCTTTACCGCTACGCTCGGTCTTACGGTGTCATACCTCATGAATCAACTGTTGGCATTTCATGCGTCTGGTATGCCGTCACTCAGGCGGTACAAGCGTTTTTTCTTTGTATATGTGCTCGGTATTGTTTGGCAAAATTTGCTTTTGTACTGGTTTGTTTCTACGCAGCATTTGCCCGACGCCGTAGCGAAAGTTTTAGCCATTCTAACTGTGGGACTATTCTGGAATTTTTTACTCGCGAAACATTGGGTTTTTCGTTATACTAATTCCAGTATTACCCAGCCGTAAAGCATTATGGTGAAATCATTTGAAAAGAAGAATATCCTCGTTGTTGGTGGGGCAGGTTTCATTGGCTCGCATTTGTGCGATGAACTTGTAAAGACGGCGCACGTGTTGTGTCTGGACAATTTTTTGACCGGTACTGAAGAGAATATTGATCATTTACTGTCGAATCCAGATTTTTCGTTTATTCGTCATGATATTACGGAACCAATTGATTTGAGCGACCCGACCTACGGGTTAGCGAAGAGCAAGGCGCCATGGCAAGGGGTGCAGGAGGTGTATTTTCTTGCCTCGCCAGACGCCCGAGGGGATATTGATCGTTTTCCAGTGGAGACGATGATGGTGAACTCGGTTGGTCTTCGAAACGCTCTTGATTTGGCACTCAGTAGCAAAGCCACCTTTTGTTACGTATCGTCAGACGCCATTTACGGCTCACTGGCGGACACCGCAAGTCACATCAAAGAAACAAACGCTGGTATTGTGCGGCATATTGATAACTACAGTTCGTACGCCGTGGCACAGCAGTTTGGTGAAGCCATTGTTGAAACCTATCGCCGTAATCGTGGGTTGGATGTGCGGGTGGCACGAGTCTTTAATACCTATGGGCCACGGATGACACTGGACGCAACTGATCTCGTGGCTGATTACACCCGGCGAGCGGCTAATGGAGAAGCAATACTTTTGTTTGGTGGTTCTGAAGCTGTCAGTTCGTTTTGTTATGTGACCGACACCGTGAAAGGGTTGCAGCGCATTATGGCGGCTGGCGACGAGCAACCGGTAAACATTGGCAGCGATCAGCCAGTTCGAGTTATGGAGTTGGCGCAGATGGTCATGGCTCTTGTTGGTGCCGAAGTCGAAGTTGTCATTCGTTCAGACTATACCGACGGCCACCGGGCGCACCTTGTGCCAGATATAACGCGTGCCAAAGAAACGTTGAGCTGGTTTCCGGTAACGTTGCTGAAAGACGGACTAAAACGCACTGTCGAAGATTTGCGGGCCAGTCGAGGATTGGTGCACCCAGCCGCTTAGTAGGGTATGCGGGTAGTAGCTGTTGTGCCGGCATACAATTGCGCCGACACAATTTCTGAAGTGGTGAGTGGGTTACTGCGGCAGGTGCAGGAAGTGGTTGTGGTGGATGACTGTTCAAGTGACACGACAGCGAGCCGCGCCGAAGCCGCTGGTGCAACTGTCCTGCGACATCGACTGAATCGAGGACAAGGAGCGGCGCTCGTTACCGGTACTCGCTACGCCCTTACCCACGGCGCCGACGTCATCGTTCATACAGATGCCGACGGGCAACATGATGCGGGTGAAGTGCCGAGGCTCCTTGCAGCGCTTGCTGACAACACTGTAGACGTGGCCCTCGGTTCACGTTTTTTGGGTGAAGCAATTGCTCTCCCAATGCCACGACGAATTGTTCTGCGCCTCGGCATTGTTTTTACATGGCTTTTTTCAGGGCTTTGGTTAACCGACACCAATAACGGGTTTCGAGCAATGACAAGAAAAGCGGCAGACGAAATACAAATTCGTCAGGATAGAATGGCTCATGCGAGCGAAATAGTGGACGAGATAGCTCGACTGAATCTTTCTTATGTTGAAGTTCCGGTTACAATTCGCTACAGTGCCGCCAGTCTTGCGCAAGGCCAGCGCAGCAGTAATGCCATTAAAATTGCACTCCGACTATTTGTTGATACGTTTTACCCGCATAAGTAATATATGGGCTTTCAAATACTCATGGTTCTGTTTGCCACATATTCAATTTGGCGAGCGTGGTCGGCGTATAGAACCGATGGCATTGACCGACGTAAGCTTGTTTTGTGGGTTGTCATTTGGCTCGGCGCCGTAGTAATTGTTTTTCAACCAGCTCGCACGGATACGTTGGCGGCGTTTTTGGGTGTTGGGCGGGGGGTAGATGCCGTTTTTTTCTTGGTAATTCCAACATTATTTTTTCTTGTTTTTCAGTTAACGCGTAAAGTTGATCGGTTTGATAGAACCATTACGACGTTGGTGCAAGAGCTTGCATTAAGTGACGAAGCACGAAAGCGCATACCAAATGACAGAACATAAGCCGCCGCACGTTGTTGCGGTTATTCCTAGCTATAACGGCGCTGAAGATTTGCGCCTGGCACTCTCGGCGCTCGTACAATGTCAGTATGACGGGTTAGAGATACTTGTGGTGGACAACGCCTCAACTGATGGTAGCGTCGCAATGATGCGCGCAGATTTTCCGACCGCTGTGGTGCATGAGATGAAAAAGAACACCGGCTACGCCGGCGCGTGCGTGGCGGGATATGAACTGGCAGTAGCCCGGGGGGCTGATTTTGTTGCGTTCGTGAATCAAGACTGTGAAGTTACGCCGCACTGGCTTACGCCAATAGTGAACCTATTTCAAACTGACGAAACCGTTGTGGCTGCGCAGCCGCTCATACTTTATTCACAGGACAGAGAAAAAATAAACAGTGCCGGGAATGCCATACACTTTTTAGGTTTCGGATTTTCAAATGGCGAAGGACGCATGCTTGCAGACAGTCGAAGTCGACGCTACCTCTTTAAGCCAACAGAAGTGCCGTATGCGTCGGGTGCGGCGCTCGTTGTTCGGGTGCGTGACATCATGCTGTGCGGCGGGCTATTCGAAGCAGATTTCTTCATGTATCACGAAGACCTCGATTTGGGGTGGCGAATACGGTTAGCTGGTAAGCGAAGTATGCTGGTGCCGTCTTCCCGCGTGTTTCACCGGTATGAGTTTAGCCGCTCCACGGCCATTAAATATGAATACGGCGAACGGAATCGGTTGCTGGTACTCATTATGAATTACCGTTTTCTGACTTTACTCTTGCTCTTGCCCGCACTGCTGCTTGCTGAGGTTGGCATAGTCACGCTGTCCTTACTTAAGGGTTGGTTTCCGTTAAAGCTACGAGGCTATCGGTATATACTAAAGCAATGGCCGAGTATTCGAACTCGTCGGCATAAGCGGCAGTATGAACGTCGAGCTTCAGAACGAAGCGTGACGAAACCGTTTACTGGTCGGATTACAAATTATAATCTTGGCGGACCTGTCCTACGCGTTGCGAACCCAGTTTTCAACTTGTACTGGCGAGTTGTTCGTCGATTGCTTCGCTGAAAAATATGAAAAACATTGGCATCATTGTTTCAACATTTCCACCCTACGCTGGTGGGATGGGTAACGTTGCTGCGGCGCAAGCAAAGGCACTCAGTGAGCGAGGGTTTGCCGTTACGGTCTACGTGCCCATGGCTCCTGGTTTTACTACTGACGTAACCGCAGATTTTTCACCAGCTGTTTCCGTGGTCCCAGTGCCAGCAACAATCCGATTTGGGAATGCCGCTTGGGTGCCAAACATTCAAACGTACGTCGCAAACGAAGATATAGTACTTTTGCATTACCCATTTTTTGGCGTTGCTCACGCATTTGCAAAAGGATTGCCAGCAGGGAAGAAACTTGTTACGTACTACCACATGGACACTGTAGCAAGCGGCTGGCGTCGGTTAGTTTTTAACTGGTATCACCGGTGTTTGCCTGGCTTACTGCAGCACTCAACGGCCGTACTCGTCAGCAGTCGAGACTATGCTGAACATTCTCGGATTGCGTCGTTTTTACCGAGCCTAAAAGATAGACTGCGGGTTATACCGTTGTCGGTAGACGCAAGCCGGTTTATCCCAACTGCCAAGCCAGCGGATTTACTGGAGCGTTATCAGGTACTGCCAGAGACGCCAGTGGCACTCTTTGTTGGCGGACTTGATAGCGCGCATTATTTTAAAGGTGTGCCGAAACTACTCCATGCCTGGCAGCGTGTTGTCCATGATTTGCCTGTTGCCCGACTACTCATTATTGGTGAAGGTGACCGACGTAAAAGCTACGAGCACCAGGCAAAAAAATTGGGAATATTTAAAAGCGTTAGTTTTCTCGGCGCCGTTTCGCCGAGTGAGTTGCCGAGTCACTTCTCAGTGGCCGATGTTATTGTTTCGCCGTCGGTAGACCGCTCAGAAGCGTTTGGGCTCGTCCTGCTAGAAGCCATGGCGAGCGGCAGGGCGACCATCGCCAGTGATTTACCCGGCGTGCGTAGTGTGGTGGTGGACGGCGAAACAGGGCATCTAGTTCCTCCAAATGATGATGGTGCATTAGCCACGGCACTCCTTGATTTGTTAAGCCGAGAGGCGGTGTGTCAGCGGTATGGTGAACGTGGTCGTGAGCGGGTTGTGGCTAACTACTCGGAGAAGGTGGTGGGGGATGCGCTAGCAGAACTTTTGCAACTCATCGCATGAGGGTACTTATTGTTTCTCCGGCCTACACAAGCAGCAGACGAGGTGGGGCTGAGGTTGTGGCAGCACGTACGGCGGCAGGCTTTCATGCGCTCGGTTGGGAAGTGACCATACTCGCGGCAGGTGAGGGCAAGGAAACGGTTCGGGAAGGAGTTCTGTGTCGACTGCAACCTTGGAATTTTTGTGATTTGGAATCGGTACGACTTCTACCTGTGCTACTGCGCTACGCATGGGCTGTTTGGGACGCGACCGGTTTCGGAGCCCGCACGCAACTAAAGAAAATTTTAGAGGCCAACAAGTTTGATTTGATTGTTGTTCATGGGTTACGTGGTTTGGGCTACGGCCTTCTGCCGGCTTTAACGAAGGCGGCCAAAGTTGTGTATGTGGCCCATGATGTGCAACTCCTTGAGCCGAGTGGCATTCTGTATCCTACTACAGCAGACGCAGCGCTCGGTGGAGTGAGTCGTCGAGTGTATAGATGGTACATGCGAAAGCTAAGTAGTTATGTATCCACAGCAGTATTTCCATCCAACTTCTTAAAAGATTTTTATAGTAAGTACGGTTATTTTACTAAAGCAAACTGCGCTGTTGTACCTAACCCATTTGGGGAGGGACAGAAAAAAGACGTAGGTGAAGCAATGACTGTTGTTTTTGACGGGCAGCTTGAAAAACAAAAAGGAATATACGTGCTTCTTGAAGCCTGGTCACAGCTGGCAAAATTAGACGCAACACTTCTTATTATGGGTGAGGGTAGTGCGCTAGCGACGGTGCGAACGGCGGCGTTTAAG
>JBAYUF010000013.1 GCA_041675205.1 Patescibacteria group bacterium
GCGACGCCGCCATGGAGGCGCACCGCGGCACCGCGTACCTGCAGATGGACACCGGCCTCGGCAAGTCGCGCGTGGGCTGTGCCGTCATCGCGCGGCTCGGGATGCCCGCCCTGGTCGTCGTACCCACCAAGTCCATCGCGGCCGGCTGGGTCGACGAGTTTGCCGAGATATTTCCCGATTTGAGGGTCGGGATGTTTGCCAATCCACCGAAGACGTCCAAGAAAAAACCGGCCGGCCCTGACACTCACGATGTTGTGATAATCATCATCAACACCTTCTACGAAAAAGATCCCGAGTTTCTACACGGATTTGGTGTTATTGTTCTCGACGAGGCTCACGAATATCATAGCAAGGAGTTCAGCCGCGCGTTGTGGCTTTGTCAGACCAAAGCAGTGTTGGGGTTATCAGCGACACCCGACGTGAATCCCACGGGCATGGACAAGTACATTTATCTGCACTTGGGGGCACCGATCTTGCAGGCGTCCATCCCGGGGTTCGACGTCGGTGACGTGCAGTTTCGCGGCGTCGTGCGTGTCGTCGAGTACGCCGGCTCGCCCGCCCACTGCGGCAACGTCGTGACGGCGGCCGGCACGATGTCGGCCATCATGACGATCGGCGCCGTCATCCGCGACGAGGCCCGGCTGCGGCTCGTCGTCGCCGAGATCATCCGCCTCCACGACCTGCACCTCACCGCGCCCGCCGCCGAGCTCGCCGCGCTGGGCCTGGGTCCGCGCCCCGAGGAGGCCGCCACGCCCAAGCACCCCGCCGGCGTGGTGCGGCGCCATGGTGTCTTCGTGTTCGCCGAGCACCGCGAGTACCTGATCGCGATTCGTGACGCGTTGCTCGCGCGCGTGGCGGCCGAGGACATTGACGCGCCCGAGATTGACGCCGCGCCAGTTGCTGTTGCCGCACCAGAAGTCAGCGTATTACGTGGCGGTGTCGCAAAAGCCGACATGACCCGCGCTAAACGTGCCGGCGCGCACATCGTGTTGACCACGTACGGTTTCAGCCGCAGAGGTGTGTCTCTCGCCGACATGACGTCGATCGTCGCGGCCACTCCCCGTCGCAACGGTTCGCGGCAGTTGCTTGGTCGATTCCTGCGACGCGGTTCCGACGAAAGCATCGTGCGCCAAATGGTGGACATCGTCGACGTTCGTACGGGCCTGAAGAGTCAGCTGACCGAACGCATGAAGGAATACCGTGTCAAAAAATACCCGGTGTCACGTGTGAAATGCAGCTGGGAGGACTTCATGCCGGCAGTCGATGCGGCGCCCGATGTCGCTCACGTGGCGATTGCCCCCGCCGTCGCCGCGATGGACATCGTCGCGCTCCTCGCCGCGGCCGCTGGTGGATTCGAGGAAGAACCCGCCGATGCAGAATACGGCATCGAAGACGTGCTGGCGTGAGCGCGTAATTGATTTTTTGCCTGTGATTACGACGAGCCAACTCATAGCTTGGCGCACCCTAATAATCGAAAATATAGAAAACGCACATGGTAGTGCTGAATGCAATTGTCGGAACATAAACAAATCATATGAATTAAGCAAACTTGCAAACTATATGTGCGACGCTTGTCGAAAAATACTCATTGACAAGGACGGCTCTGTCCACTAACGCAAACTATGTGTGTTTTTCGTCAAGCGCCATGGCCAATGGGTTGCGACTCATTAGCAAAAAATACCCACTTTGGGATCTACTCACTTGAAAGTTTCTTCACGAGGAGTGCTAAATCCCAACAATCAGACCACGATAGTAACTTGAGACGTGAAATACCAAGAACATGCATTCTAAATCGAATTCTTTCATTGTTGTGGTCGTTATGCATGGGGCCGAATGTATTCGTGGTAGCATAAACAGCTACTATTTTTGCCATGGACAGAGTGGACAGTTGCAGCTCGCGCAACGTCGACAATTTTTCGACTGTGAGCGTTCGCACGATGCAACGGCGAAGTCGACCGCATTTAATGCGGCTAAGAACACCGGGTTTGCCACGGGTTTCTGATGCCGCGACCTTGTCTCTTGCACGAAACATGCATACTTCTCGAGTGATTGTCACCAACTTGGGTAACACTTTCCATAAATCTTCAGAATCCAGTTCATATACGACAGACGGATACACATCTATCAAATCATTAAACAGTGATACTGTCAATAGTTTTTCATCGAACAAATGGTAAATGCCGAAGTCAGATCCCCGATGTAAAGAAATTTTGTAAGACAATATGCATAGATCTCTTGTTTGTCGATTTACATATGCAATTGCGGCTGGATAGTGTTTTATGGCAATTACACATATTTCCTCAGTTTGTAGTTGTTCAGGAATATATCCCAGATCATATCCCCGCATAGCCACGGCATTTTTACACATTTCGTTTGTTTTGTATCGATCTGGTATATAACCGAAATATCTCCCGTTTGGAAATTGATTAACAATCATGTCGCAAATGAATTTTGTGAATTCGTATTTTAACAAATGAGGCAACATGTCTTCCATATTTTCGCCATCTCTGAACGCACGCAACGCGCGCACTATCATCGCCTCCGTTCTCCACTTGGGAGGCATCAGCTTCACTTCCTCTGGCGCCATGTCCAAACTTTGGACGCATTCCTGTTGCGACAGCTGGCTGCGCTCCTCGCTACTGTACTCTGACAAGGGTTTGATGCCGTCGGCCATTTGTTAGTAATATTCCGTCGAATTCAATTTTAGTGTCTGCGGCGGGTAAAAAATGGCCGCGCTTAGCGAGGGTCCGCTTAGCGAGGGGCCGCTTAGCTGTCGAGTCTCGGCTGGGTTTTTATGACTTTCGCCAATGCCCAGCAATCGGCCCACGAAAGTATCGGTCTCGGTCCGTCAAGCTTGCTGTATCGCATTCTGTCGCTGGATACGCGCATAATAGATCCAAATATGGCAGTAGTTGCGTATTCAGCAATTATTTCCAACATGCACAATGTGGACAATCGCTGTGACAGTAGCGCCGACAGTTTTTCGGCCGTGAGTATTTGCACTATGCAGCGACGTATTTTTTGGCACTTGATTCGGCTAGTAATATCGAATCGCCAACGTTGCGGCTCTGTAGTTCGTGACTTACATATTTCTCGAGCGAGTGATAACAATTTGGGTAAAACTTTCCATAAGTCTACTGAATCCAGTTCATGAACGACATCGGGATTTACGTCAATCATTTCGGAAATCAATAACGGTGTCATCATTGCATTATCGAAGATTCCGTATATATTCGGAATTTCCCCGCCATAACGCGCAGCAGATTTAAACGCTAACATGCATAATTCATGTGTTTGATGATATACATACTCAATTGCGTCTGGACTTCGTTCGATAGTCGCGATACACATTTCTTCGGTTTGTAAGAATGCAGGAACAAATCCCAAATTATATGGCCACGTAATCACGGAAGACATACACATTTCTTTCGTTTTGAATTGGTCCGGAATGCGACATAGATAATCTGATTTCGGAAATTTCGCGGCAAACGTATCGCAAATTGCTTTCGTGAACTCGTCCCTATCCAGAGAATCTATGATATTGCATGCTAATCCATGGTCGTCGTGCAATTGTAGTGCGTACAGTATCATTTCCTCGGTTCTCCACTTGCGCGGTACCAAGAACACTTCTACTTGGGCCTGGGTCAAACTTTGGAGGCATTCTTGTTGCGTTAACTCCGAGAGTTCTTCTGGTTTGTATTTCGATAGGGGTTTGCGGGTGCCTGACATGTTGATGGGTTTCGATCCTCGTATGATAACGAAAACCTCTTATCAATTTTGCAATTGACATAAAAAATAGGTGAGACCTGTGCATTAGCAAGAATACAGACCATTCACAGCATGTGCCAATGCCCAGCAATCAGCCCACGAAAGTATCGGCTGTGGTGGATTGCCAAAACTCTTTCCCTCGGTTGTGCGTCGCTTTCTCTCGATTCGATGTCTGCCGATATCTAGTCCCAACACATCACCAAACGTGTCTGTTGTTGTGTACGCGACGACTATTTCCGTCACAGACAACGTGGACAATTGTAACTCGCACAGCATCGACAGTTTTTCAGCCGTTAGCGTTCGCACAATGTGGCGACGAAGTCTTCCACATTTGATTCTATTCAATACTTTGTCATTTCGGAGAAGTCCATGTGTTGCGTTCAGCGTACATATTTTCCTAGCCATGCACAGTAGCTTGGGCAAGACTTTCCATAAGTCTGCCGAATCCAGTTCACGGATGACATCAGGATCCACATCGATCAATTCGGCAAATAATGTGGGTGTCAACATAGTGTCGTCAAAATATTCGTATACATTGATGGCGCCGTATCCACTGGCGCCTTCCATATTATGTAACGAGTTCCTGAATGCCAGCATGCACAATCCTTTTGTTTGACAGAACACAAACCCAATCGCATTGGGATAATCCATAATAGCAGCATTGCATATTTCTTCGGTTTGCAGGTGCTCAGGAACATGTTCCAGCTCATGTCCTCCCGATGCGACCACAGCGGAAAGACACATTTCATTTGTTTTGAATCGATCTGGTATGTATGCAAGAAATGATGAATCTGGATATCTTTCGGCGATTGTGTTGCATATTGTCTTTGTGAATTCGATGTCACGCATGTTTCGCATAATATCGAATGCTTGCACTCGGTGATTCCTCAGAATAGTCAATATCATCTCCTCTGTTCTCCATTGGCGAGGCACCAGAGAGATCTCTCCCGGTGCCAACGACCAACTTTGGATACATTCTCGTTGCGTCAACAGCGCGCGTTCTTCGTGCGTGTACTCCGATAGAGATCGAGCTCGGGCGTCGAACGCGCGGTCGTAATATTCCAATAAATCGCGATCAGTCATATGTCATTGCCACTGCCGATTCAGTTTTCGTCGCCGCTACAAAAATATCGATCGCGAGTGGCCTTAGTAATCGGATCTCACTAATGCCGCCAATTTCCAGCAATCGTCCCACGACAGCACCGGCCGAGACTTGCCGAGAATCCGACGCTCGATTCTGCTATCGTTTAGTTGCATGGGTCCGAATGTGTCAGTGGTTGCATAGGCGAGCATTATTTCCGTTATGGAGAGGGGGGACAGCTTCAGGTCATGCAGCGTCAACAATTTTTCGGCCGTGAGTGTTCGCACGATGTAACGACGAATTCTCTGGCTTTTGATGATGCTGAGAACTTCGGTTTCATAATATGTTTCTTCGGGTTCCAATTCGAATTTATTAGACGCTCGCTCCTTGCATGCCTCTCGGGTGAACGCCAGCAGTGTTGGTAAAACCTTCCACAGGTCTTCTGAATCCATGTCACGGACAATGTTCGATTCAATATTAATCAATTCTACGAACAGTGATGGTGTTAACACTTCGGCATCGAACATATCATAAATGTCGAACTCAATTTCGGACTTGGGGGAATTCTTGAATGCCAACACACATAATTCTTTTGTTTGCCGATACACATACACAATTCCGTATGGGTTGTGTTCAACAGCGAACTTGCATATTTCTTCGGTTTGCAAGTGTTCGGGAACGTACTCCAGTTCACGCCCCATGGACTCGCGCACGCTAGTATTACACATTTCTCTTGTCTTGAACCGATTCGGAATATAAGCAAGATAATATGCTTTTGGATATTTAGCAGCGATAATGTCGCAAATCTCTTTCGTGAAGTCGTCGGCATCCAGAATTTGCACGAGGTCGTCTACCTCCGCATTGGTCAAACTCTGACGCAGTGCTTGTAATATCATCCCCGAAGTTCTCATCGAACTTGGTGTATCGTACAATATTTGTAGACGATCTCGCCGTTTTTCTTCCTCACGTTCCTCGTCTGCGAGTTGATCGGCCGTGCGAGCATATAGGAGACGGGCTCTGCCTGACATGGTCGTATTCAGCTATCGAACTGAGTTTCAATTTTGAGCATCATGCGCTGCTAGATTAGGCAACTGCCGCAAACTATGGGTACTTTTCGACAAGCTCCGTACCGATGGTTTGCCAATGCTGCTAGATTAGGCAACTGCCGCAAACTATGGGTACTTTTCGACAAGCGCCGTACCGATGGTTTGCCAATGCTGCTAGATTAGGCAACTGCCACAAACCATACGGCGCTTGTCGAAAAGTATCATAGTTTGAGAATTCGTTGCCACGATATCTGAGAATTCGTTGCCACGATATCTGAGAATTCGTTGCCACGATATCTGAGAATTCGTTGCCACGATATCTGAGAATTCGTTGCTACTCGTGGTCTGAAAAATAGTTCGCGGATCACGACCTGAGAATTCGTTGCTACGATATCTGAAAATGCGATGACTCCATAAAAATGAACCTGTTCGGTAAGTGTCACGAACAATGTTTAATGATGACTGCGAGTCGCCATCGCTCGTCCCACGCCAGCAAAGCCGTGTTTCCCGTGAACACTCGGCGCCCGTGATCGTTGACGGTGAAATTGTTTGTAGACGCGACGCAACCAATGATTTCGGCTAGTGCCAAAGCAGATAGATTCAGCGAGTTCAAAGCCATAATTTTTTCCGCGGTGAGCTTGATCACAATGCGTCGTGTTATAATTCGACTAGACACTTCACTCAGCAAATGTGGATATTTATCACGAATCGTCGCAAATAATTTCGCTTCTATCACCCTTAACTGGTCGTAATCAAGATGCCCCAACATGTTGAATCTGTTGCACTCAACCATACTCCACAATACATTTTCCGAAGACAGCACGTCCGCATCGAATCATTTTAGGTCCAGAACACCTGAGTTGGACAATTTTGCGGCAAACAAACATAATTCGGGTGTTTGGTTGTGTACATAACGTATAGTGTGTGGTTCCTTTTGTATCGCTGCTTTACACACTGCATCGGTTTGAAGCGATGGTGGCACAAATCTCAGCAGATATGATTGCTTATCAACAGCTGTCAGACACATATTCACCGTTTTCATTGAATCGGGGAAATATTGTATGTTGCTAGGACTGCCTGAAGCCGCGTAACAAATTTCGTTTGTAAACTCATCATGATGCAATTGCGATATCAAATTACAATAATTATCCCTTAATCTGAATCCATAAGTATATGAACCCGAAATCCATTCCAGTATCATCGATTCGGTTCTCCATTTACGTGGCACAAGATGTAATTGTGTCTTATCGTTGTGTAAATGGCTGAGACAGGTTTCCCATGTGAGTTTCTCTCGTTCTTCCTTGGTTAGGTCATGCAGTGTTTTGCGTTGCATGGTTGGTTGTGTCGACGTACGGCACACTTCAATTATGGTAGACGAGGGCATTGTTATCGTATGGTAAATGACTGAGAAAAATAGACGACATTGTGGGTTGCGTTATCACCCGACATGATAAGTCTACGTGGCTTCTCGCACCATCACCGCGAGATTCCATCGGTCAAGCTGGGTCAGATGGCGAGCGCGGTCCATGAACGTGGCGCGGGCGTGAATATGTGGCTTAAACAGCGCGTAAGTATCAAGGCAGAATGCGATTTCACTTAAGAGATTGATCGAGAGGTTGCCCGATAACAATGCCGCGAGTTTCTCGACGATAATGGCACGAACGACAAATCGTCGGTGGGTGCCCAATAGGAATTCATTGAACCGAACCTTGTTTTCTCGATATGTGCGCAGACACCTTTTTTTGGTTGGGGGCGGGTATCGTTCGTGGCAAGCAGTGCCTCTCCAATCGGGTACACCACGCTGTGCAGCGATTTGCTGTGCTACGTGTCGCATTTTTGGTGTGTGGACATGCGCATACTTGAGCGCTCTAACGTTCATTTGAATTGCGCTGATGCACAATTCCTCTGTTTGGTTGTGAATGTAAAGTAGGTTTGAGCATTCTTCTTTTATAGCGGCATCACACACGCGGTCGGTTTGTTTATCGGGATCTATGTCGATTATGCAATTAAAGTTGTTGGCGATTGCCAATAAACACAAATCCTCAGTTTGGTTTACGACGTAACGTATTGCGTACGGATTAGCTTTAACGGCGACCAAACACATCGCCGGCGTTTGCATGTGGATCGGCACATATCGAAGAGCGGGCGATTCGTGTGGAGTGCTTGGCGCGCGGATCGCCACGTTACACAATTCTTCGGTGAGGAATTGTTTTGGCACATATGCAAGCGCGCCCTGACATTTAGATACCGCGTGTAGACACATTTCCATTGATTTGTCGTCCTCATGTATATCATCTAAAGACGTCGGTTCTTTTTCTATCGCGAGCATCATCATTTCTTGTGTTGGTTCATACATGATCGGCAATCTTTGCAATGGTCTTCTGAACGCGGAACGACGAATTATGTACTCGCCAATTGCTCGCTGTTCCAGAAAGGGAGTGGTGACCGACATTCTGCTGAGTGCGAGTGGATTTTTTGCCAGCGCTACCATGCATAACGTTTCGGTGCGTTCATCCACATCCAAGGTTGCGAGCACATTTTCGTTTTGCAACACCGCGTATAAATTCATGTCCGGGGTGCGCAGGTGCCGCGGAATGTGGTCGACGCTGTCCGGGCCCGCGTGCAGCGACGTCCACGCCTCTTCCGTTGTCGTGATCATGTAAGCTTTTGACTCCCCGATTCAATTCCGGCGCAAGTCCAAAAAATGACGGCGCGAGCACAAAAATGACGGCGCCCCTACAAACGCCGAACACGAATTCGGACGCGCTTACGTTTGGGGGCGGCCCACATCGACGCGGCTTCTCGCACCATCGCCGAGAGGTTCCAGCGATCAAGCTGGGTCAGGTGACGGGCGCGGCCCATGAACTCGGCCCGTAGTGGGGCGAGTGGTCGAAATATCGCGTAAGTGTCGAGACAGAACGCGACTTCACTCAGCAGATTGGTTGAGAGATTGTTCGATACCAGAGCAGTGAGTTTCTCGCAAACTATGACGCGAACAATATATCGGCGATGTGAATCCTGTTGAATTTCTTTGAAGAGGTCTTTTGATTTTCGATATTTGACCAGACATCTCTCTTTGGTCTGGCCTCTGTTTATCGGAGCGTTGATGTACGATTGCCCGACATCTGAACTCGTACGGTTGGCGATCTCTATTAATTGGGGTGTTCTGTCGCGCACATTCCAGATCGCGCGCCAGTCATGTTGTACGGCGAGCAGACACATTTTTGGTGTTTGATTGTGGATGAGGCTCAATGCACGATAATTCATTCGAATTGCTTTGATGCATAATGTCTCGGTCTGATTGCGTATGTAGTAGAGGTTGTCCCAGCGTACTGATATTGCAGCATCACAGACTTTGTCGGTCTGCCGATCGGGATCTATGTCTCGTATGCTGCCGTGGGCGCCAGCAATCGCCAATAGACACAAGTCTTCTGTTTGTTCGACCACATAACGTATCGCTTGTGGCCACGCCGCTACGGCTGCTCGGCACATCGGCGGCGTCTGCATGTGGCGTGGCACGTATCGAAGAGCTGGCACATCAGTTCTCACGAATGGTGCGCGAACTGCAAGATTGCACAATTCTTCGGTCATAAATTGTTTTGGCACGTATGCGAACACGTTTTGTCGCTTGGACACTGCATGCTTGCACAGTTCCATTGTTATGCATCTTGACGGGATGTCTATCAATGACACCGGGTCTTGTTCGATCGCGAACTTCACCATTTCCGGCGTCAACTGATATATGTGCGGCAGCCATTGCGTTGGTCGAGAACCATTTTTGCGTATAATGTATTCGCCAATAGATCGATTGTTCAGGAATGGCTTGTCGTAGTCCGCGAACATACACTTGAGACTACTTGGATCTTTTGCGAGCGCGACCATGCATAACGTTTCGGTGCGTTCCTCGACGTCCAAGGTTGCGAGCACCTTTTCGTTTTGCAGCACCGCGTACAGATTCATGTCCGGGGTTCGCAGGTGTCGCGGAATGTGGGCGACGCTTCTCGGGGCCGTGTGCAGCGATGCCCACGCCTGCTCCGCCGTCGTGATCATGCCGTATTGACACTTGGCGCGCGATTCAAATGTCGCCCGGGCAAAAAATGGTTGACAGGGGCGCTAAGTCATCGGCGTCCAGTGTTTCACACACGCGGCGACATCCCAGCGGCGTTTTCGCGACAGATGGCTGTCGCGTCCTGTGATTCTGTCTCGGGCTGAACTCTGTCTCGGAAACAGGTCGGCCCCGTCGAGCACCGCGATGATTTCACTCAGTAACGCTGCAGACATGTTCAGCGGGCGCAACACCGAGACTTTATCTGTCAAGGTAACTTGAACTACGTGAACACGATTGTCTTCGTCCAGAATGGATTCGAACACTGATCTTTTGCGACGATAAGCACCGAGAC
>JBAYUF010000014.1 GCA_041675205.1 Patescibacteria group bacterium
ATGCGGTCTTGAAGCTCTGCAAAGTTTGTAATAGGCGCGGCATCTGCTGACGTAAATTCGCGTAAGCTATCAGTACACAGTTCAGCGGTCGATAATCCCATGCGGTCGGCAATATCAAAACCGAGCCACAGTAAATCGCCCGTTTCGTCCGCTAGGCGGTATCGTAGTTCGTCAGAAGGTTCAGGGCCGGGATATTCAAAACCACGTGGTAGTAGCAGCATTGCACCAAAACCATGTTGCATCAAAAATTCCATCTGTTCACTGGCTATAAAACCAGCATAGGCCTCTTGCCAGGCGCCGTTATATTCATCGGGCCGGCGCGTGCTCGCAACAAATTGCTGGTAGTCGGCTAAATCGAGCGATGGCTGTGGATATAGTTCTGCCGGGCTCGTCTGTGTCATAAAGCAAAAAATAACACATATATCTTAATTTGTCTAATGTCGGTGTTTAATCAGGAGAGTCGGCTTCGAGAAGAACGCCATTTTTAGAAACGGACGGCTCGGTACAAAGGTTGCGGTTCCAGCAGCAGGGTCGGCGTTTGCCTGATTTAAGCTTTGAACAAGCCACTGCAATGCGGCGGGCGCGGGTTTCGGAGCTGCCCGTGGAGCGTGTCCAGCGCACCCATTCCCAACGTGCCATGGGTGTAATATGCTGCCATAGTTCGCGCACTTGGGTGTCGGCGTTAATTGCCTTTTGTAAGTCAGCCGGCACAGGAGGTTCTGGCCAGTCTTTTATAGGGGTAATTTGCATTTTTACGGTGTCGCCGGCGGCAGCTTTACTAGCTACGAGCAATGGCTCTTCGACGGCAAACCAATGGCTCCATAAACCATCGGGCTCGAGGGGCATTTTAAATGGAATGCCATTTATAGTTCCTTCGACCATTGTCTGACCACGTGATGGCAGCTTGGCACTTGCCTCTTTAGGCAAGCGTAGAATGGTCCACTTACCCAAACTGTATAGTTTGGTTTCAAAGGTAATTGGCTCGGTAGTTGTTTGTGCGGTAGACATGGCTTAACTATAGCAAATTGCGAAACCTGCCGGTGTTGGCTAGAGCGCAGTGCTCTTATGCCGGATTGTTGCCAGGTAGCTTAGACCGGTGGCTACGAGGGCGTAAACGGCAATTGCAACTAATGTAGAGAGCTCAAAGCGTGATACGCCGTACTCCAGATCGTAGTTAAACATGCCAAAAAATGGTCGAGCGAACGGATAGCTTATTGAATATATAAAGTCGACAAACGTATTGCCGCGGTTTGCGCCGAGCAAAATTAATACAAAGCGCAGAGCGAGTATGGTCATAATGACACTAGCAATAAACCAAATAATGCGCGCAGTCATGGAAGAGGCCGGCTCGCCTACGGGCCGTTCATCGGCGGTCGTCCGAGTGGTCTCGGTCGTTACGCCCTCGTCTGTCATGATTTTAGTTTCCTGAATACGATCGGCCATGTTATTCCCCTTATTGTTAAGTGAACCGATAATATAGGACGGATCCACAACTGTAAGTACGAATTATTACTACGGTTAAACTGCTTAATCAATTATGTATTGCCAACCCGGCTGCCAAGCGTGGGCTTTACGCCAATCTTCGGCTATTGCCTGTTGCCAGGTCTTGCCTTTTAGAATGACGTCGAGCGCAAGCTGTGGCCCTTGGTGAGCCACGATTGCTACGTGTTGCCCACTGTATTGCTGCGCCACATTGTGTACAAAGCTGCGCAAACGTTTCTCGACGTCTTCATAGCTTTCGCCATTTGGAAATGGCATGGTGACGTAATCCTCCATACGGTCTTTGAAGGCTACTGCCGACTGGCTGTTCATGTCGCCGTAATTACACTCGCGCAAACGAGCATCATGAATAATCTGATATTTGCCGCCAAAACCCAGTTCTGCGGAGTCAATAGCTCGTTGTAAATCGGAACAAAATACCACATCAAATTTTAAGTGTGCGGTTTGTTCGCCGAGCTTTTTTGCCTGTTCGCGGCCGATAGCCGATAACTGCCCTGGCAGCCAGCCAGTGGCCAGGCCCTGCTCATTGTCGGTAGTAGTACCATGAACAAAATAAGTAATTGTCGTCATATATTATTTTTCGAGTATTTTATCGCGGTAAACTTGGTGGCGAATTTTAGATTCGAGCTTGGTCAAGGCTTGCTTCATATCGGCCATTACATCGGCGAAGTCATTTTTGTACAGACCGGCAATCTTGCTCGCCTGATAGAATCCGGCGTCCCAGGCCAGCAAGTGCCACTCGGGATGCTCGGCATTGGCTAGGAATCGCTGGGCGAACGTTTGCTCGATCATTTTTTGCCCGGCTACCAAAAGTTCGTTTGCTTCTGGTGATAGCGGTTGATCGCGGAGATATTTGTAAACATAGCGATCGTCTGATGACTGCGCGTCAAACACTATATCTGACAGATCGTGTTTTTCGGCGAGCGTAATTATAGCTTCACGACTCATAAAGAACCATTCATTAGGCACATTGTACGACTGGCCATTGTACACAAAGTTTCGCAAGCTAGTCTGGTAGGAGGCTCGGTGGAATAATGAATACACCACAGAGTCATTTACAAATTCCGGCCATTCAGGCGACGCTTGCAGACTGTCAGAGGGACGGCGGAAGACGTCTTTATCGTTAACCCAAGAGGCATCGGGCAGAATTGATTTACGGGCCGCAAATGTGACACACACTCGCTCAAAATTCTCGGGCGTCACGGTCACGCCGTGATCGGCAAAATTCATGGCACTGTTAAGGTTTACGTACTTGTCGGAGTATTGCACGTTCATGCCGTTATTGTGCATAAAGCCAATAGCGCCAGCTTTGTAGTAACCCGATACTTTGTCAGTATTTTTTGTGTTAAAGCCACCGGTAATACGCGGGTAGGCACCATTGTTAAACACCTCCCTAGAGGGCTTTATGGCACCCAGCCAGGCGCTTATAGTGTCATTCTTAGATACGCGGCGAATAGTGTGCTCCGAGATTTTTTCGGTGCCATGCAGGCCTGACTTTTCAACCCTGAATGTAAATTCGGCCTGCCGCGGCTCGGAACCTTGTTTAACGGCAAAATTGCTAAAAATAATACCCCAATTGCTGGCGGTGCCTTGGAACTCGCCGGCGTTGAGCATAAAGCCGCCATTAAACTGAAAGTGGTCAAGCATTTGATCGGTAAACTTTTCGAATGCTGGGCTTACCAAAAAGCCTTTGTTAAAGAAGAAAAAGAAGAAAACGTTTGTTAAACCAAAATCGCGGGTCAGCTTTTGCACTCGATAAATAAACTGGGTGTATAGCTCAGCTGATGCGTGACCAAAGCCTTCGCTGCGCATAATTTTGCCAATAAGGGTGTCGGCAATGCCATCTTTGCTGGTCTCGCCCTGCTCGGTAGCCTGCCCATATGGTGGATTGGTGTAAAACACAATCGGCTGATTGCTTTTAAGCGCTTCAAAAAGCTCGCGCGGCATTCGTAAATCGCGGTAATCACTGTCGGGATTAATGTCTATATCGTCGTTCAAAAAGTCGTACTGAAAGCTGGCTGCATCCTGGTTGTACTGGCGACTCATGTCGATTTCGCTCTGATGAATGGTGCTGGTGAATAGTCGTTTAAAGCGGTAATCGCGGGTAAGGTTTTTGGTGCCGGCGGCTGGGTCCCATACTACGTATTTTTCGCGCCAGTCATCGCCAAGATCATGCGACATCAGGTCGATGGCGCGGTTGGCCCAAACCGTTGGTGTCCAAAAATCGCCATGAAAGCGGCGCTTGATTTCTTCGATTAACTGGTCGGCGATGGCGGTAATAATGTTAATCTCGGCTGCGGTGTACTTACGGTCGTAACGGCTAAAGAATGCATCGTAATTGGCGCCGTTAATGTGAATCTCTTTGCCGCCTGCAAGGTGTAGCGTGTTCTTTTTAGTGGGTACCAAGTAGGTATCTTGGTTGCCCAGTATTGACTGTATAAAAATGCTAACTGACTCGTCGGCACCAATGTTTTTGGCAGTTTTGATCCAGTTTTCTTCGCCAAAAACCATGCGGGTGAACTCATCAAATACTAGACGTAAATTAGCTTCAGTGACACGTAGCTTTTTAAACTCACCATCCTGCCGACCTAGGGTGCTAATACTGGTAAACACGTCGTTAATGTCGAAAGCGCTCGAGCGCGTATCAAACACATATACATTTAAGTTTGGATCTTCGATCAACTCCTTATATAGCGCCTGGTTTTTTTCGTACGCCGAAGAGGGTGCGATGGTCCAGTCGTAGTCGTTCTCTAAGTAGGTGTACAGCTTTGGCGCGTAAATAGTAAAAATTTCATTCTCATCACCACCGACAATTACGTTTGGTAATGGTTTGCCGTCTTGCTCAAACTTTTTAAGATAGTACAGCGCCTGAACGACAATTTGTGCCCGGCCAGCTGATGATGCTAAGTTTTTACCAAATTTTACTTCAAGCAACAGGCGGAGCGAGTCGGCGTCAAATAGCGACTGCTGACCACGTTCAATATACCCGTCACTGCCGTAGGGGCTGGGAAATGTAGTTTGATAATAAGTCTGAAAAACACCCTTGTAGGCGGATTCCACGTCTTTTTCTACTAGCGCTGACTTTAACTGAGCAAGAAACGCTTTTTGCGTTGTGTTCGGGATGCGTTTGCCGATCAGCTTCATTGCTGCTTATTGTATCACGCGCCCTGATAGTTTATTGACGGACCAAGAAAACTATGTAGATAATATACTATTGTCTTCGTGCAAGAGTCGTACCTTCGAGAGATTAGGACGCTGAATATGAAACGAATGAGACTAGCAATGGTTGGGTGCGTGATTGGCCTGACAGGCTGCAGCATGGGGAGTGACGATCAGCCTTCGTTGCCCGAGAATGCTCAGTGGCAAGCAGTCGACAACACGGCGTTGCTGCAGCATGTTGATGAGCGCCTGGCTGGCATGTCCGCTGTGCAGAAGCTGCACTACCTTGCCCTGCAGGGCTGTGCCGCCGAAATCGGCATGATGGGTATTTACGGCAGCGTAGATGACAACCCGCTCATGCAGCGCTGGAACGAGTTGAATGACCGTTACAACAACATCTGGAAGGAGGTTCAGACCGTACTTCAGCTTCCGAGCAGTCTGACTGCCGCCGAGGACGAGGTGTGTCCAGGTGACCACCCGGTGGGCTAGGCGTACCGCCACCACGAAGACGTTGACCCCATGGGTAATGTCGAGCTTTTGCTCCGCTACCCATGGGTTTCTTTATATTAAAGCTGTGTGCCTGCAACTAGCGTTGGTCGGGGTATAGGGCTGCTCTGCCAACGGTCACTGTCAGAACAACCAAACTCATGATAGCTATAAAAAACAGGAATGTATTTGTAAAGTTGAGTGCAATAGCGGTAAGGCAGGCTGCCTCGCCGAGCACAATAAATAGGAAGGTATCAATGTCGTGGCGTAACCGTTCGCTCAGGCTCTGGTCGCTCGATTTAACTTTGCTACTACGACCGCTAAAGTAGGCGGCCACTGCCAAGGCCACAATTAGCTGGCAGACAACTTGGTAAAAATCCATCGAAATATGTAAGCCAATTCGGGTGACTACATCGTAGTAATACGTGGCCATAATTATCAGCACACAAATGCTAAGCACCATAACCAGTGCCGACAGTATGAGCAAATTACTCAAATAGGCTAGCCCTTTATTGATGGTTGTATCGTAAGGTTGGGAAAGCTCGTTATAACGAGCCAACTTTTGGCGGTTACGTTTTATTTTTTCGCCGACTTTATTGTTGATGGCCGCCAGTTCATCGAGCCGCTTGCCCATTTGGTCGGCCCGACGTTTGCTGACATTACCTCGTATTAACTCGTCAGCAATCTGCCGTTGCTCCTGTTTGACTATTTCGAGCTGCCGCTCTTCGTAGGAGTCGAGGGATTCTGGTGCGAACTTATCGAATAGCTTTTGTCGCTCCTCGATAGCTTTTCTTATAATTGCGGCCCGTTTTTGAAACGGTATATCGACCGGGTCAAACAAGTATTTCAGCAGTTTATTCATGCTACTGGTATAGAGGAATACGGGAGTGGATGCAACTAGTGACCGCTTAGTGGTCGCGGAACGGCTTGTCGGCGTTCGTCCACAATGCTTCAAATAAGGTATTGAGGGTTCCGACCATTTCTTCTGATTCGAGCAGGATTGCCGAGTGCTTTTTGGTGGAGGCGATAAATAACGCCTTGTTGTCGAACAGTATAACAACCGACTTAAACCG
>JBAYUF010000015.1 GCA_041675205.1 Patescibacteria group bacterium
CCAATCGAAATTTAGATTAGGTCCACCGAAACGCGACTCGTTGACCATGTAGCAAAGCTGATCGAAATTCGACACAACCGTTTTCGTGTCGTAGCGCATTGTGACGGTCAGCGAACTACTGTTACGCACAACTGCAACTAATGGCCCGCCGCGTGTACCGGCGTTAATGTCGAAATAGTATTCATCGTCTTTTTTGCGTACGGTGAATTCCAAACCATTGCGCAGCATTTCTTCAAGAATAGGATGGAACATTTTCATGTACCCCTTTACAGTTTTGATTCGGTGGTGGGCAATCCCAAAACCGTAGAGGCATGCGCTAACGCTGTGTCAACATCGGCACCGGGCGTCATGAGCTGTTCTACGCACTCAGTCAGGCCCAAGCGTTTACGACAATCTGCGTCTTCGGCCAGAACGGCCTGTAAGATAGGCTCAGGGATCGTTAATCCTAAACGCGCTTCCCGGTCTGCCTGCAACTGCTTATCGCGCTCTAAACGCCTTGTACGCTGTTTGGCAGCGAGTGCTAGCCAGCGCCTGCGCATGAATATGTCGCTAGGCGTTTCAAAGTAGAACGGCCCTGTGCCGTCTTCACTCAACAGGTTGCCGAACGTGTTGAATCGGTGCCGCGTGACTTTAGCTTTGTCATGCAAAATCAATTCGACGTGTTCAAAACTGATTTTGTCTTCGGCAATCAAGGTACGCAAAACATCGTAGGCAAATTCGTTTGCAATGGTGATGTGTGCGTCAACACCTTCTTTCAGTTGATTGAAAATCTGCATGGCCTGCGAATCGTTCAGCGCCAAGTTACAGCCGAACGTCGGTGCTTCCACAATGTAAGTGACGGTAATCATTTTTGTGCCATCCTATCTTTCTTTTCTTGAAGGACAACCAAATGGCACACAAGTTTTTCTAGCGTGCTGAAATGGCTGGTGTGCAACGTGTTGTGGCTTTTGCATTCGTAGTGTGTTTTACGTGGAAAGAAGAAACCGCGTTCCTGTCTTTCTTTCACAGTCACATGGATTGGTAACTGTTTTCCTTTGGCAAGGAACGTGTAGGTGTGGACGACTTCGCTTGCATTTCTTTCAACCGCATGGCGGACTTCGTAGCGATGCAGGAAACGTTCGATGGCAAGCTTAGCTTTTGGTTTGTGGAAGTAAGACATTTCAATTCCTTTTGAGTGAAGTAAAGTTCTTCGTTCACATCGTCCATGGTTTTGTTCCAACGATTGAACTCGGCAGTGCTTATCAGTGGTACGTTGTTGGTTTGCCAAAATTCGGTAGATCCCGCAACGCCTGTACCCGCTTTACATTTGCGACGATCTTCGCCCATACGGTCGAGCAATTGCGAACCTATACCTTGCCGCCGATAATCATCCATCACAAAAATAGCAGTGAGGATTTTATTCTTTTTCCGCAACGATTCTGTACGTACGCGTGCCACCAGTGCGCCGACCGCCTTTCCTTTGGCGTAGAACAATTCAATCCTGTACAGGTCGGGTTGTTGCATCGCGTGCTTGTACATAACCTGCATTCCCCAATTTGGGATGTACAGATTTCTGTCGTAGCCGATTTTAGCCTTTTGCTGCGTCGTGAGATTCGTGCTTTGCATGCAACTGTCCTAGTCGTTTGTTCACACAATTCAACGCCTGCACAATTCGCTGTGTGCCAAAAGGCGTATCAATCTGGTTGTAGTATTTCATCATCGCGTTGAAGTAAAGCTCTTCAACAGGCACACCAATTGGATTACAGCCCAGCATTTCGCTTTTGAAATTGATTGCGTCGTCAAGAACCCACAATGACTTTGCAGATTTGCTCAGCATTTCTTCCACGCTGCATTCTACGATGTCGTCAAGCATCGCGTCATACGAATAGCGGTAGCAAGTTCCAAACGCTTTCATCATCAAAAGTGCTTGTATTGCGTTCGTACGAATCTCCGACCAACTGCCCCGCGTGGTAAGCGGAAAGTCGTCGTGCCACTTACCGAAAGCAAACAACGCATTGGCGTAAGGTCGCTTGAACTCTAACGCTTCGTACTGTAGGCGCGCAGGCTTGCCTGTCAGCTCGAAATCAATGCAGTGTGCCAGTTCATGCAGACCCGCTTCCAAAAGGCTGTCAGTCGGCCCCACACGCGTTCCAAACGTACCGTTCTGGTACGCCTTGGCATTGAACGCGAAACGGATGTTAGGGCGGCTGAACCATAGGGGTTCGCGGAACAGATCGCGCTCCACGGTTTCAATTCTAGTTGCCATTGCGGCGTTCCTTTTTGATGTAGACCCGCGCCGTACGCATACTGCGAAACGTCATGTACATATACTCAGAATGTGGCGCATTGATAACC
This sequence comes from Patescibacteria group bacterium, assembly GCA_041675205.1. Classification (NCBI taxonomy): domain Bacteria; species Patescibacteria group bacterium. Next base: position 2,335 of record JBAYUF010000015.1, read on the forward strand.
ACACCGCGATAGAAACACAACAGGTTCCAATCGTACAACATCGGAACACCCGGCACACGTTGAAACCGTTTTACCAGATTACCAGTTCTTCGCGGCACAATCTCAGAATTGGTTCGAATCGACATGGTTTTCCTTTCCTCATGGCTTTGATTTGTGCGTGTCGCTCTTCAGGATAAAGCAGACCCGCGTGCAAACGTTTACTACGCTTTTGCTGCTCTACCATTCTTGCGATTTGTTCACGTGCCCAACGTCGCCCAAGTTCCCCCATGTAATCTGCGCCGACGATAATAATCCTCTCATGCGCGGCTTTTTGCGTATGCACTTGTACTTTCCTTTTCGCATAGCTTTAATCGACTTGTGACGTTCTGCACCCAGCAGACCATTATCGGCGCGCTTGAAGTTCGTGCACATACGGTCGCCGATTTGTTTTTGCAAACCACCAATCCAGTTTTTGAACTTTTGGTTTTCTTCTTGCAGTTTATCGGCGTATGCAGCGTAATGGACATCGCCCGTCAGGAATTCAACAGACAAGCCCAACGACTCTACAAGGCGCTTGCTGATTTCGTCGTACTTCGCGGTAGCACCGTCAACGAAATCACCGCACACCAGAATTTGAATCTTTTCTTCGCTACTCATTTGCGCTTCTTCTTTTTCTTCGGTTTGACTGGTGCGTCTTCGATCCAATTATGGCAACATTCGCCACAGAAAAAATACTCTTCAGCACCGCCAACCTTTTCTTGATGTTGCCCACAGCTAGGGCAATAAACAAAACGCCAACTCATTTTGTGACCTCTGTAGTCAGGCGCCGATTGCGAAAGTGCCAGTGTAGCCGTACACCTTTTCTTTCGGATCGAGAAAGTCGATTGAGTAAATTGTATACGACGGGAAATCACGGAGGAACGCTTGTTTGGCGTCTTCCAGATTGTCGGCCACCACGTGATACAAAAGCTTTTGGCAAACATCCACATCAGAGCGGAACAAATTGCCTTTGTCGTGGTGCAAAACTTCAAACGTAGTTTTCTTGCCGTCTGCTTCGTCGCAAATTTCGTCGAGGGTACGCAGCACGGTCAACACTTCTTCACGACACGCTTTGATACCGGGATTGCCGCCCGCTGCTTCCCACACGTCTTTGATAGAAATGTAATCGGCGTGCAAAACTTTCTGGAAAGCAACCCACTCAACCTGCACACTCGGGTTAGTGAATTTATCGTCGGCGAACGCAAATTGATTTTGCACGCGGGTATCAGAATTGGCGTACTTTGCTTTGTACACCGCCTGAAACATTTCACGGACTGTCTTATACATTTTGCAACTCCACGAAGTCAGCATGGTGAATAGTAAGACGGGTCAGCTCATGTTGCAGCTCGCCATCCAGATATTCGAAATGCGTTTTGATATGGAAGCCATCCGACAATTGTTTGTACGTGTTTTGCGCACGTACCTTGTCTTCCAAGGTGGCACTGTGCAGCACTTGGAACAGAATAACGTCCACGTACTCAACTGCGCAGTTTTCATTCAGTACGTACGTTACATTTGCTACAGTGACTTTTTCAGGCCATTGCTGCGACGAAACGAAATTGACGCCCCATGCAAAACCTTCAGGTGCTGGAATGAATTCACCGGTTTGCGTGCGAATCTCTTTGTACGTTTGCACGGTCGGGTTCACGTCAGCTTTCACAATGAGCGAAGCCGCATACTCATTGTGACGCATCAGCTCTGCATCTTTTGCCAGACACCAGCCTTCGTACGTAGCGGCCAGACGTACATCGTTGTACGAATTGAGGCCGTAGTCGTCAGAGCGGAAATGCATCAAATCCTTTTTGCTGTAGCTCAGCTTACCTTCGTGCACGTACAGGAAATCTTTTTCGAACTCTTCACGACGATCAGGCTTTTTCATTTTTAATTACCTCGGCACAACGATTAAGAATGAATGCGAAAGGCATCCGGTAGTTTTTGCTGCTCTTAACGGTTAACGTGTCTTCAAGAATTGCAGCGACCTTCCCTTCTTGAATTCCCATGTTCTTTACGCTGGTGACAGTCTTGCCATTAATCACCGTGGCAATTCCAACACGGTCGCCAATCCGCAATTCCTTATCAACCATTTTCGTGTATTCCACGTCACGGCTCAACACGGAATAAATCAGTTGGGCAAACGTTTCGTTCGGCGTAAAGAAAATATCGTTTTCGATATCGTGCCAGCCGCTGAAATCATACTCCAGCATTGGCGGCATTTTGCAGCCGCCGTTGTTCATCACGCGAGCTATACCGTCTGCAAGGCTCTGTGCGCCCTTCTCAAGCGATTCAACGTAAGAAGGCATGACCAGCGCATAAAGTTTGTCACCACCCTGTACCCAGCCTTTGCGTGGCGCTACGTCCAATTCGTGAATGACCATAGCGTTATCTTTGCAGAAGGCACGCATATGCATGATGCTGGTAGGCACCTTACCGAATTCGTATTCAGCCGCGCCCATGTAATCGTAGTAACAGACTTCGTTAATACCGCTGATATTTCCTGCCCAGCGAACGGCGATACGAGAAAGGAGGTACGGTGAATATTTGGTTTTCATGATAGTGCCTTACTTTTTGTCTTTCGGATCATACGTGGCAACGATGTCGCTTTCGTCTGCGTCGTCGATGTCTTCTTCTGCATCGTCGTCATCGGCAACCCGATGTAGTTTTGGTTCTGGCGAAACGAAAACCGAATCTTTGCGGGCTTTGAATGTCCAGCCGTAGAAGAGTGAATTCCCTTGGCGGATTGGATCTTCGCTATAACGCATTCCGAACAAATCGAAAAACGCTACACCGTATGTATGCCAGAAAAGCCCCTTCTTTAATTCGCGACCATTGACCTTGGCTTTCTTGTACATCCACAGTTGATAAACGAATGCTTGCAACGCAGCGCGCAGCAACATCCACAGAAACAGCAGAATGAAATATGCGAACACCGCACACACGATGGCGCCGATTGTCATCAGGAATAACGCGGGCCACGAATAGGGAAGCAGACTGTCTAACATTTCATTGTTCCTTAATGAGAAAGCGTTTACCAGAAAATCGCTGGTTCCGTGATACCGGAGACTACAAAGGCTTTAACGGTTTGCAGGCGTTCGTGTTCATCGACGTACGCTTTGTGTGCAGCAGGCCCCGTGTTGCGGTCAACGTCGCTGCAAATGCGATTGTACGAAATGTTCAAACGCTTTTCTTGCGCTTCCACGTAACCCATCAGGTTATCGATTGCGTAAACGCCGACATGATCATGACCGAGGAATTCCGCGTAATCCAGAACGCGAGCAATCACGTCAGTTACGTTTTGTGCGTCGGGCGTTTCTGCTTTGGTCGCGTCGATCTTGTGCCCGAGAATGGTCATGTCGAAATGCTGCGCGCCACCTTTCACCATCAGATGCAAACGACGGATAGGGCCGATTAAGGCCAGCGACAAATCGGCAATGATTACTTTATCCATCGGGATAATTGCCAGTGCAGATTGGTGGCCTACTTTGAGGGCAATATGGGTGTTCATGCTGGTGCTGCTCCTAATTGATTTGTAAGCGGCCTTTCTTTGTGGGCCGCTATGCTAACTGAGTTTCATTGTCCTGTTCGAACAGCGGCTTAAAACCGCTGATAGGTACGAACGAGATTTTGCAACGTGCGATCTTTTGAATGCACGGTGTTGGCGGTGCCATCCACGATAACGAATGGCATTTTGGTACTGAGGCCCACGCGATAAATCAGGTGCTCAACTTTCGCTTGGGTGTTCAGG
>JBAYUF010000016.1 GCA_041675205.1 Patescibacteria group bacterium
CTGTTCTTTCGTCCGTGTGATTTGCGGATTGGTAAAACGAAAAACGATATCAACGATTGTGGCGTGTACATGCACATCACGTACGGCACTTTGCGCCTGCCTGAAGAAATTGGCCGTCAACCGCACGAAGTGAAAACGCGCCCTGATAAATTCGCTGCTGACCTAGCGTTGATGGGAACCGAAGTGCAGGAAATGCCGTACGGCCCAAGCGGGCGTGGCTGCGTAGTGCGCCTCGATGCAATGACAGGCGAACAAATATTCGTGAAATCCAAATCCGTTTTCGGTGAGCCCGCAGAGGATTCAATTGCGGCCTATCGCAGTTTGTTAGAAGCAGTCGAAAAAGAACTGGAAGGTTTTGATGCAGCGTGGGAAGTTGGTGGCGTGTACAATTATCCAATAAACAAGAAAAATTCCATGGGCGGCGTAATGTACAGAGCCACTGTGGTGCTTCTGCCATTTTCTAAAAAGGACACAATAGCGTATGACCGTAACCGTGCTAGACCGTATCACCGCTGACCGTGCAATCGCTCGCCAATCCCGCGATACACCAGCTTATCAAATCCTTACACAAATTCTCGGTGACTATCAGACGGGCGCCACGCTGAAAAAACCAAAAGTTGGTGACGGTGCAATCATCGAACTTGTGCGCTTGATCGTCAAGGCAAACAATGACACGATTGCTTTACTGCGTACGGCTGAGTCCACGTTTCCAGAACGCGATTTTGCAGAAAAACTTTCGTTTCTGGAAAATCAGAACACTATACTGTCGCAGTACATTCCTGAGCTGTTGACTGAAACTGAACTGCAAACAATTCTGGTCAATCTCGTTATCGGCGGCCCTGTGTCCATCGGTGATTTCCAGAAACATCTGCGTGAAAACTATGCCGACCGTTTCAAACCGGGTACGGCTGCACAGGTTTATAACGCCGCGTGAGTGTAAGTCGCCCACGCAATACCCCTTGCATCGGTAAATGTTCGCACAACGTTGGCGATGACTTGTGCAAGGGGTGCAAAAGAACAATTGAAGAAGTCTGCGACTGGAATCGTTACAGTCCTGATAAAAAGATTCAGATAATGGAAGAACTTAAAGTGCGTGATCCGGCGACATTCATAATCCCGGTACGCATATTTGACTGAGGATTGAACGTGAGCAATATAGACTGGAAAGCGTGGGACGAACAACTGCACCCGACGCTGGCGTACCTGAACAGTTTGCATGATCATATATCGATGAATCAGGCGGATAAAATCCATGATTTGTTGCCGGAAGACTTCAGCAACATTGTGATTGAATATGACCAAGATGGTTTGTCTGTCGTCGCGATGATTCCTGTATTGCGCATGCTGCCAATTATCGCGAAGTACGATTACGCTATGACTTTTACACCGCACACAGCGACAATTGTTCTACTTTATCGTGATTCGATTTCTTACACGTTTGGTTCCGATGGTGGATGTCAGTCAAGCTCGACCGACCGTGTAGGAAATGGTTTCCAATGGAGCGGTAACAGCAAACGATTTAAGGTGTCCGAAATTAAAGGTGACTGGCGCGAAGTGTTCGCAGAATCCGTGTGTGCCAAACTCGGGGATGGTTTTATATCATGAACAAAAACAAACAGCGTGGTTACATCGACGTTAGCGGTGCATTCAAATTCGTTGCCCTGTGCTGCATCGGTGGTGGCGTTGCAATCGGTTTCGTTCTGTTCGTTGCCATTCCGTGGGCGTGGCAATTCATCAAACCTTGGATTCATTCCACCACAGGATAAAACGTTATGAAATTCGGTGAAGCTCTAGATAAATTGATCGAAGGACGCGCCATGACCCGTACCGGTTGGAACGGTAAGGGAATGTCTGTGAAATTTGCAGTCGGTGGTGCGAACGTTTGCCCATATTTCATCATGTACAAAGCTGATGGTTTTATCCAGCCGGGTTGGGTTCCATCCATTGGTGATTTGCTCGCCGATGACTGGCAAGAATTCAAGGCGCAATCATGAGCGAAGGAACAGTTTTACTCGACGGCGATTTCGTAAAAGTAACGGCTGTTCCTGCTGAAAAATTCGACGTGTTCGTTGAAGAAATGAATCACGGTATGCGACAATGGACAGACCAAGCGGCACGCGGTGAATGCCCTTGGGTTTGTTCTGACTGCTGCTGTAGCGACGTGAAAGGAATGCCCGATGCGTGCTTCCACGGCAACGCATGGTGCACACGAATTATTCAACGCGACAAACGCGAAGCAATGAAAACCGGAAACGAACCGAGTTAAGGAGGTTGCATGTCTGCTGATAAAAATATGACGGGTGAACAGATACAGCAGATCATGGACATGTTTCTGTTCAAAGCCCTTGAACCGCTGATTCTCTACACAAATGTTTTTGATGCACAGGTTGAGTATTTACTACTGCTGATTGCCACCAACCGTAAACGAAAACTCAGTTCGCTAGACCGTGAGGTTGTGGTCGAAAAGCTGGCTGCGTTTTTGTCGGTGAGTGACCGTCACCAAAAGTTTGCACTCGTTCGTGACACCCGCATTGAACGTAGTTTTATACATCGTTTCATTCGTGCGTTCGTTAAGGACACAGAAGGCTACGTGAAAGATTACAATCTGTTCATGTCGAATCCTACACGTGCGCAGCAAGTGAAGTTCGATAAATACGCCGCAGAAATTGGACGGTGTAGCCGCCACGAAATGTACAAAGCTGTGCAAATCTCGGCGCCATACCTGAAGAAATTTTATGAGTACCGGAACGCTGTAATCGGACACTACATAAAAAATAACAACAAGCTCGCCAAAGCACACACCACCAACCCCGGCAGCAATTCAAGCTATCGCGATTTGGTGCAGTCAATACACCGCAGTGTAATTACCGCGCTGGATAAATACGACAGTCGCAAAGGCGCGCTTACTTCGTATATCGGAACGTGGGCAAAGAATGCTACGACGACAACGAAAGAACACGAATACGGAATTGCATACACTGTGCCGCAAACGCAGCGTAAAAAACTGTTTGAGGGAACCAGTACCGAAGTGAATTTCAGTACCAGTCTCGACGCGGTTTACGGCGGTGATGACGAAGATGGTGAAATGGGTTTGCATGCTGTACTTGCCGATAATGCACCCATGGAAAAAGATTTGGAAAAAGATCAACAGATTGTTCTTGTGCAGAAACTTGCCAAGAAAGTTGACCCTCTCGGGTTGGCACGATTGAGTATGGATATCGGGGAATACTTTACACAGGCAGAACGATACATAATGTTCGACCATATGCGCGCTGAAGGGCTTGCGTAAAACTGTAAAGACATCAAAGCAGCAAAAGAAATTCTTCTGAAATAGTCGGACAACAGATTCGGCATTTTGGTAAACACCGGAGAGCTTTATGTCCACGTTGATTGATCACGCAAAAAGTGAATTGGCTTTGCTTATGGCACAGTTCAAAGCATCGCCTGAAACAATCCCAAGCGATATCCCAATGCAGGAAGATTTGCACAATTCTGTTCTGCAAATCCTGTACGCGATTGATGCTCAGGGAATGTCAGGCGCCGCATTCGATCCTATTATGGGAATGGTGCTTTGTCTGGCTCGCCAAGATCCGCTAACGCCCGTTGTAGACGCTCCAGACCAATGGGAAAAACGCTCTGATGATTACCTACAGCACAAACGTTGTAGCCGTCTGGTGCGTTATGTTCCAACGGGTAAGACCATCGACGTGGAAGGCATCAAACTTGTAGAGCGCGACGGTTCTTTTCGTACTCGCCCGAACGAAAAAATCACGTTCCCTTTCCTCCCTTCTGAACAGTACAAAGTCGGTGACAAGCTTTACTCGACGTACAACGAAGCGATGGAAGTTTGGAGCAACACACCGGTTGAAACGAAATGAATTTTCCATGCCTTGTTTTGCTGGTTAAAGCTGGTGTGGAATTCGTCGCAAAAACTGTAAATGACATTCCGAATGGTCACGCCTTTCGAGTGTTGAAAACAAACTATATTGAGGTAAGTGCATGAGTGGTCTATCGTCGTTTAAGGGTTTTGGTTCTATCAAGACCAATTCCCGCAACGATTCTGTCCGTATGGAAGAAGTCGTTGAAATGATCAAATACGTGGACAAGAAATGGAAGCCGATTCGTCTGCTGCCACTTGCCCCGTTGCAGGTTCGTCAAATCTGGATCAACATTTACACCGGCGCCGAAAACAAGGAAATCCAGATTCCTCGTTACGACATTTCTTTTGACCCGGCCAACCCGGACAAGCCGAAGAAAGGCGTTCGTTGCCCATTCAAAGCGCTGATCACCGCAGACCGCAAAACTTCTCCTGCACGTTCCGGCGATTTCTGGCTGTTCAACGCAATCGACCGTGACAAGCAAGAAGAAGGCGCACCGCGCAAATCGCCGAAGCCTACCAAGGAAGAAGCGAAGACAGGTTTCAAGGATATCAATTCTGAAACTTGGACACCGGTAGGCGTTGCCCGTTTTACCATGACCATGATCATGCGTATGAACGAATTGTCGGAAGACAACAAGCGCAAAAACAAAAAGACAGGCAAGAAAGAACAGTACGACGCGACCGACGCCGACTACGGTTTCGACGTGAAAGTAAAATACAAGAAAGATGCACCGGGTACTGACAAATACAGTATCGACAAAGTGGACGACGGCGCGGTTCCGTTGACCAAGGAAGAACGTGCGTATCTGGTTTGGGAACTGACCGAAAAACTGCTCGACGCAACCGGTCGTATGACTGAAGAGCAAGCGAACGAAGACGTTAAACGCATGAAAGTTGTCGGCGCCGATCAGCTCGATGATGACGATGATGACGAAGACGACGAACCGAAGAAAGGCAAAAGCGCCAAGAAAAAACGCAGCCTCGACGATGACGACGAACCAAAGTCGAAGAAAAAGAAAGGTAGTGGCAAAAAGCCTTTCGATGATGAAGATGAAGACGACGAACCAAAGTCGAAAAAGAAGAAAAAGAAATCGGTAGATGACGACGAAGACGACATCGTACCGAAAAAGAAGAAAAAGAAGACCAAAATTGACGATGACGAAGATGAAGAACCAAAGCCGAAGAAGAAAAAGGCCAAGGTAGAAGAAAAATCTTCGAAGAAAAATAAATCGTCGAAAGACGAAGCTCCTGCGAAGAAAAAGAAAAAGAAGTAATCTGAACTAGCACCGCGTGGGCACCCCGTGTGCCTGCGCATCTTGCAGGGTTGTGAATGACAAAAGCCGTAACAAAATCGAAGAAGCTGAATTTGGCGCCAAAGTTGTCGCCAGCTCAGGCAAAGAAAGAAGTTGCAGTCAAGAAAGCCGCAGAGATTTTTAATCCATACGCGCATCTTGATGTTGAAATCGACAATATGGAAAAGGCCGTGGGCCTCACTTCC
>JBAYUF010000017.1 GCA_041675205.1 Patescibacteria group bacterium
ATTTTTGGTTTTTAATTTTTTTTTTTTTTTGTTTTTTTAAAAGAATTGGAAATTTGTAAAAACTTTTTAAATTTATTTTTTTTCCCCCCCCCCCCCCCCCCCGTGCAAAATCCTAACATTGGGCAAACCCCGCAGAGTCATGACACTAGATACAAAACATAGAAATTTTACAAGTCGCTATAATATTATTTTTCCACATTCCATCAGCTACAGTCTTAATCTACCATAGTTCCAACCCTTTTCTCCCTTTTCTGATCTTAATTTATGATTTTTTTAATCTCAGTAATTAAGTGTTTAAATGAAATGAAACTTGAAAAAACGACATATATACTTTCTCAAAACCCGTTAATTTCTGTCGTAAAAATTAGTTTTTGGGTTGGGTCGAAAGTGGGGGCAATCCTGATGGCGGCTAAAAATATTATCATAATCATTATTCGAATTGAATTATTGACCATAAATCGTCATAGTAATTAATATATTATCTTTATCACTGAAATCATCAGTATTTATATATAAATAAAATAACATTATAACAAATAAAATTTTCATGAAATACTATTAAAGAATAACCCATGCTAGCATAACAATGAATTCGGACAAGAATATACGGGAGCTAGATGACGCTGCATCGTCTCCACGTTGCGCAAAATGTGATAGGGTGTTCACTAGAAGTGCTCATCTGAGGAGACACTATATGCGAAAAACACCATGTGCTACCGAACCATTAACTACCGTTGCGATAATTGAGCCAACAATTGCTGTAGTTGAGACGTCAGCCACGGCAGTTGAGACAGCGGCTACGGTATTTAAAACAGTAGTTGCTGATGACGAAAAACAGGTGATGACATATCAGATCATCTCTAATAAATGTATTTACTGTCAATGTGAATATTCTAGTAGAAGTAATCTGATTCGCCATCAGAGGTATAGTTGTAAACAAAAACCAACTAAATCTGAGGTGGCGGAGGCTCAACAAAAATTCGTAGAGCTTGGGAAAACTCTGGCAGTGAATTTAGGGCCAGAAGCAGTCAATACTATTCTTCAACAACATAATATAACCAACAATGTACAAAACAATATTCAGGTCAATATACAACAAAACAACATACAACAACAAAACAACATACAACAACAAAACAACATACAACAGAACAATATTGTGATGATTCCATGGGATGGTGATTCACCCATCTGTGTTGACGCAGATGATATTATCGCCGTATTTGATGAAAATGAAAAATTGCAAGAGTTTGTCGGATTTCATGATTATGAACGCACCGATATGAAGATAGCTCCACCATTTGTTGCAGAGATGCTTATGGATTTGGTCCGCAGAGCACATACAGACCCCTCTGCTCAGAACATTTATTTGAATCCTAAGAGGTCTGATCAGGTCATTGCTTATCATTCATCGGGTGTATGGAAAACCATTTGTCTGAGTGACGCATCTGCTCGACTTCTCAATGGTGTCAATGAATCTGTTGGTAGAGTTGTTCTTAATCCCAAGAACATTTCTAAAGTTCCATCTGAAACATTGAATGCTGCGGCAATCGCTAGGATGATGTATAATGCGGAGCCAGAAGAATACATTAAGAGAGTTAAAGCACCACTGGTAGCTCATTTAGCTAACAATGTTCCCATTGATAAGCAGGTCCGAAGGTCCTGATGTCTGGTCCAAACAAAATTGAATTTTTTAAACACTCAGCTGATGAGTGCTCGGCGAAACACATTGACAATCGTGGAGATCACGAAAATCGAGTTGTTTCTGCGCCGGATGAAGAATGTGGCGGACCACAGCTTCCTGTTTGCCGCGGCTAGAATGCTTGTGGTGGAACCCCCGTCGGTCGAGGTCGATTCCGCCCCCATCGATGAGGAGATTGCGATGCTTATTCGGCGAATGGTCGATACTATTGGGGAAGACGGTTGAACTATCTCTCGTCTAGATAGGTTCGGAAGTAATGCGCTATTTTGCGGATTTTAAAATTGAAGCCATTTGAGAGTACTGTACCGAACCTTCTGAAACAATATGACCGCTCTGCGATTGACTGATGTTAGCCCTGTTAACGCCAAATCCATTCGAATGGGCGTTCTCACAAGCGGTCGATGGGTCGTTCGTGCCAAGAATTGCATGGTTTCATTCGAAAATCTTTCTGGGCGATCAGTGTACCAAAACTCATTACGATTCGATGGATCATGTTCGATTCGTGTCAGACGAGCTGTCGCAGGTACCGTCATACATCCGGGGAACATTATTGTGCTTCGATTTGAGTCGGCTTTGTCACTGGTGACCATTAGACTCGAGAAATACTATGGAGGGGGCGTTCGCGCGCATGCTCCAGATGTACTTCATCGTACATCCGAAGACTCTGCACACTTTCGGCTGACAGACTCTTCGTCTTCCGCCGATAGTCAGGGGGCCGACGAGTTGACGGATTCTCAAATCGAGGACCAGGACGTTCAGTTATTGGCTGCTGTTGTTGCCAGGGCTCGAGAAGAGTCTTCGTCCTCGCCGCACAATGTGGTGGTACGGTCGACGGCCACTAAGCGGTCGTCGCCGGGCTTGCCCGGCTCTGGCAAGCGTGCTCGGAAGACTCCCTCTCGCTATGTGCCTGATGACACGCCCCCTAGCGACGGTCGTGATACCCTCATGCTCACCGACTACGATGCCGGCACCGACAGCGACTATGATGACGGCACCCGCCGAGGGTCGGCTTCCGTCGTCGCGCCGGCGACAAGCCCCGAGCCCGAACCCGTCGCCGTCGAACCAAGCGAGCCTGCCGTCGTCGAATCAAGCTTGCCCGCCGCCAAATCAAACTTGCCCGTCGCTGCCGGATCAAACTTGCCCGTCGCCGCCGAATCGAACATGGTCGTTGAGCCAAACGCACCCGCCGCTGCGCCAATCACGACCTCTGTCGACAATGCTCCCCGCACTACTATCTTCATTCCGGCCACCGCGACTGCGTTTCGGCCCGTGCCGGAACAAGCGGTACGAGCCGAACCTGCTGAGCTGTTCAGAATGCCGGCCCCGCTCCCGGCGAGATTGCGATCGGTTGAGTCGGTGCCCCCTCTTACACGATCGCAAACGATTGAATTGCCGCCACTTCTTGTTGAAGAACTACAGCAGAATACGCCGAGAGCTCGAAACCCTCCACCCAGACCGTTGCAGGCGCCGACACAGCCGCCGTTGCAGGCACAGACGCAGACACCATCGCAGGCGCAGACACCATTGCCGCCATCGCAGCCACTGTCGGCCGCCGATCAAACAGAGGAGCAGTCAGAAATGCTCAAAACCGAGATTGTCATCATCGAAAATACGTTGCGCGGACTGTACACCGAGTACAAACAACTAATCGAAACATATTCCAGCAAAGAGATGTTCGAACGATTCGTGGACGTGAGTAAGAAAATTCGTGAACTGGAAGCCGCTCTCAGTCAGGACTACATGCGACTGGGCAACTTGGCGGAGATATCAAGTAATCGACGACGATTGCGTAACCTTCTGAATGAGATTAACCAGGATGCGGTGCGACACCACACCATCTCGAATGAAGTTTTAAAGAGAGTTACTAGCAAAAATTAGATCAATGATCTCTTCTAGTGCATTATTTGCCGAATTTTTGGTGCTTAAAATTGAAGCTATTTGAATGTAATGAACCAGACCTCTAGGAACGATGTTGCGAGTATACGATGTTCACACCACGGACAGTAGCCAAACAGTCGTCCGAATGAATGTTCATACAACTGCTCTATATGTAGTTGGCTCTAAGAATAATACAATTGTGCGATGGGTTGTTAGTGCTCGAAATCATATGATTGCATTTGAAAACATTGGTAGCAAATCAACGTATTACGATTCTTTAACAATTGTGGGGGACCGATCCCTTCGTGTTCGAAAGACGGCTAGTACCTGCCTATGTATAGGAGATATTGTAAACCTTCGATTTGAATCATTGACGACTATTATAACCATCAAACTTGAGAAAGTAACCGCGCGCGGATATAAGGTGTATGATCCGATTGTGATATCTCAATCGATCGAAGATATTGCACACGTTCAACCGACTGATTCATCATCTTCGATAATCTCTGTTAGTGGTTTGGAGTTATGCGAAAAGTTGACCGAATCTCAGGTTGAGGATCGTGAAGTTCAGCTACCGAATACCGTAGTCGCCAGGGCTCGTGAAGAATCCTTGTCCCCGCCGCGCAATGTGATGAGGCACTCGACTGCTACGAAGCGCGATTCTTCTGGTTTGTCCAATCCGGGCAAACGTGCTCGAAAGAATCTCTCTCGTGGTGCTGCAGACGACGATAGCACAGACAGTGACCATGATGTTCTCGCTCGTGAATCTACTCGCGCGTTGCCCGTCCTTGTTTCGCCGAGCGTCCCCCGCACTACGACCATTACCGCTCCAGCTGTGATTCAGTTACCGCTCGCCGTCCCAGCCGCGACTCAGTTACCGTCGCCCGTCGTCCCAGCCGCGACTCAGTTACCGTCGTCCGTCGCCCCAGCCGCGACTCAGTTACCGTCCGTCGCTCCAGTCGCGGCTCAGTTACCGTCCGTCGCTCCCCCCGAGCTATTCAAGATGCCGACGCCTCACCCCGCAAGATTGCGGTCAGTTGAGTCGGTGCCGCCCCTCACACGATCGCAGCCAATCGAGTTGCCTGCTGAGGAACTCCAGCTCCCGAAAACACTGCCCGCTGTGGTGTCTCGAGAGTCGGTGGCCCGAGAGTCGGTGGCCCGAGAGTCGGTGGCCCGAGAGTCGGTGGCCCGAGAGTCGGTGGCCCGAGAGTC
>JBAYUF010000018.1 GCA_041675205.1 Patescibacteria group bacterium
GCGTTTGACTTTGAACCAGAAGACGAAGAAGACTTGCTTAATCCGCCAGATGAATTCGAAATGGAAGACGAAGAAACTGTAAATTCACAGGGTGCACCGGCCCTTGAAACAGACGTTGGCGAAGAGGAAGATGACCCCGATATGGATCATTTACTCGACGAAGAACACGACGAAGAAACAGGCGAAACAATCGAAGACGAAGACGCAGTTTATGCAGAAGACGGTTTGGTTCTCAAAACCAAAGCAGGTGTTGAATGGGTAATCGTCGCAGTCGAAGAAGAAGGTTTGTCTGATAATCTGTTGGTATACAACCTTGAAACTAAAGCGTTGCATAACTATCGAGTGCCAGCCGGTGAAGACCTACGGAAAATGAAAACCGTTACACCTGATCGAGTTATGAGCGGGCCTAAATTCGATAATATTCGTGACGAAGCCGTAGAACGTGACCTCACTGCTGGAAAACGTATATGAAATTCACGGCAATACAAAAGCGTGCGATGAAAGCAAATCCGCTGGGGTTTGCTAAGTCTATGCCACGGAAAGAACTCGGACAAATAATCGACGAATTGGAAGCCCGTTACAGCGACCCTGAACAAGAGTCGCCATTGTCGGATGAACAATACGACCTGATGCACGATTATTATTGGAAAGGCAAAAAGAAACCGGCGAAGAAAGTGGGCGGTGTTAAGAACGTTGACATCACCCTTGAAGTTCCGATGAATAGTCTGGACAAATTCCGAACTGTTTCCTCTGCAAAACAAGCCATCTTTATGCGTGCATCAAGCTACGTCATTTCCGACAAGGAAGACGGGATTAGTTTGGCGATTACGTATGACGGTGGCGTTCCTGTTTTGGCTACAACCCGTGGCGAAACGGGATTGGTCGGAAAGGATGTGAGTAAAGTCATTCCGTATCTGAACATTCCTAAAAGCATCGCGTACAAAAAGCGCTTTATGGTGCGTGCTGAATTCACCATTGATACCAAGGTGTTTAAAGCGCATTTCCCGGACGATAAAACTGGTCGCAACACAGCCGGTGGACTTCTTAACCGCGACGTACCAGCACCGTGTATTGCCCTGTTTCGTGTCGTTTGCTACGAGATTCTGTTGGGTAAAAATGCAGGGCACAAATTAGAAGACCAGCTAAAGCTTCTGAAGAAGTATGGTTTCGATGTTGTGCCTTACATAGTCGTTGACGCAATCGACGAAGAATTCATGACCGAAAAACACAACGAGCGCAAGAAGAAAGCCAAGCGCGATATTGACGGCATCGTTGTTGCCAAAAACCAACCGTATAAAATTGAACCGGGTTATCCTGACTACGCATACGCCTTCAAAATCAACAGTCTCGAAACTGCTGTGCGCGTTGTGGTTAAAGAAGTCATATGGGAAGAAACACGGTATGGCAAATGGTTCCCACGAATCATGATCGAGCCAACAGTAATAGGCGGTGTTTTGGTTACGTTCTTCACAGGACACAATAACTATTACATCGAACATGGGCATCTGAAGCCGAAAAAGAAAGGCGAGCCGGTTCCTTATGAGCCGCGCCCGATCAATAAAGGCGCAGTCATTCTTGCTGTACGTAGTGGCGACGTAATCCCCTACATAATGCAGGTAGTCAAGGGTGCGAAAACCGCATCTAAACCAGAAGGTGCTTACAAGAAAAAAGGTGTGCATCTTGTGGTTGTTGAAACGCAGAAAACAAATACACGTGTGGTCAAGGAGCTAGCCCATTTCTTCTCAGAACTGGAAGTAGACGGCCTCAAACGTGGCGGCGTGCAAGTCCTCGTTGACGCAGGATATGACACCGTTAAAAAGATTCTGAAAATGTCGCGTATCGAAGCGCAAAGCCTACCGGGTTTTGCCGATAAAAGCGGCGCACAATTACACAAAGCATTGAAAGCCTGTAAGCCGCGTATGACGTTTTTGAATGTCGCCCGTGGATCAGCCGCTTTCGGTGAAGGTATTGGCCCTTCGCGTCTCACTGCGCTTATGGAAACCGTGCCAGATTTTATGGATCATGCGGATAAATCTGTTGAAGAATTGACGAAGATGGTCAAGACCGTTAAAGGTTTGGATAAACTCGCCGAACAGATTGCCGAGAACCTGAAAACATTTAATAAGTTTTGCAAACGTAATGGGATCACCTTAGCAGCAGCCGAGAAACAGGAAATTGTAGGCAACCAGATGGACGGCCAACGAATTCTGTTCACGTCGATTCGTGACGCTGAAGTACAAGCGTGGATTATTGCAAATGGTGGCAAGATCGCAACGACAGTCAATCAAGCAACATCATTGATTGTGAAAGACGAAAGCGCTAGTAACGATAAAACGAAAGCTGCTGTTAGCAAAGGGATTCCTATTATTACAATAGCCCAATTCCGAAAGACTAACAGGATTTAATCAATGAACATTTCCGCCCGAGTTCATGAGCTGCGCAACAGCCGTAAATTTCCAAAGGATGTTTTGGTTGTTGAACACCACGAAAAAGAAGGGACTCCCGCTCGCATTAGTGTGATGCTTTATGGTGCTGGTCTGGCCGTAGTCACCCTTGAGCGCGACGATCTGTGGCGAATTGCACACATCACAGGCGAAAGCCATTACCGCACAGCCAAGTGGCCTGAACAGGTTACGGCTGCGCCAAATGTTGAAGGCGCACTACATCTGATAGAGGGATTGATTGAGTGCGTCGTACAACACGACGGAGCTGCTTAAAAAATGAAAATTGCCGTGTACGCAATTGCGAAAAACGAAAGCCATAACGTGGTTCGTTGGCTGGAAAATCTCAAGGATGCAGATGGGATCTTTGTACTGGATACAGGCAGTACAGACGGCACAGTTTCTTTGCTGGAACAGGGCGGTGCAACGGTCAGTAAAATGTCCGCACACAAACCGTTCCGATTCGACCACGCACGTAACGAGGCGATGAACCTTGTACCTGAAGAATTCGACGTGCTTATTTCGTTGGATTTTGATGAATTGCTGATGAATGGATGGCGCGAAATCATCGAAGAACAATTCACGTGCGATGCTGCAAACTACACGCTGATTTTCGACCATGACGATCAAGGGAACGTAACAATTTCCTACCCGCGTATGGCAATTACTCGGCGCGGAATTGGTACATGGCAGTATCCAGTGCACGAAGTTTTAACCGTGCCTGAAGGAACCGCAACGCAAGATATCACGCTGGCCTGCGTTCATTACGGTGAAGCAAAAGCACCGGGTCATTATTTCGACCTGTTGAAAATGGCTCACGAAGATGACCCAACCTGTGCACGTTCTGCGTCGTATTTGGCGCGTGAGTATTACGGGATGCAGAACTGGCAAATGGCCGATGCGTTGTACCGGAAATATTTGGAGCTTGAAACATACGCTCCATTCAAATCCGATGCAGCTCGTAAAATTGGCAGCATGTGTACGGATTACTACAACGCTGAATGGTGGTACAAACAGGCAGTGCAATACTGTTCTGACATTCGTGAATCACATTGTGATTTGGCTGCGTTTTATTTCAAACACAAACAATACGAACATGCCATCGCAAGTTTGCGCACGGCACTCACCATCGAACGTCCGAATTATCGAATGATTTACTCGGATGCTTATTATGGCCCGATTTGGTGCCGTCACATGCTGCTGGCGAGTTACCAGCAAGCAGGGAATCTTCGTGAAGCGATTAAAATCATGCGTGAATTTCAGAAACCTGATGCACCCATGACTGAGGCACTTCGCGCTGACATTCTACTGCTTCAGCAAAAAGTACAGGATGCCTTCCATGTTTATAGCACTTGCTTGGGCGTTTAAAGACGACGAAGGCCACAAGGATCAATCTACGTGGCGGAAACGTTTGTCGAAGGCAGAGTTTTTGAAGCTGCCTAACGCCACGCGTAAACGTTACATCGAGTTGTATCCTCATTCTAGCCACCGCTTCCTAATGGCTGGTAAAGGGGATAAAGACGGTGATGTGGACGCCAGTGATTTCAGCGGCCATTTGAAAAACATCGTCAACAGCAAAAAGACAATCGTTCAGAAAGTGGATTCTGGTCGTACCAAACCCACCGAAGAATACATGCAGAAAAAAGCGGAAGATCGCCGCCGAATTGCCAAGGATATTTCCGACCATAACAAGTCGAATGCTTTGGTGATTAACAAAGCTAGTTTGGAAGCTGTTGATCAAATCAAAGATGCCGACCTGAAGCAAAGCAGCGTAGCAATTCGGCAGAACACGCCTGTGATTGTAGATGCTGTTAAAAAGCAGGCAGAGAAA
>JBAYUF010000019.1 GCA_041675205.1 Patescibacteria group bacterium
AATCAAACACAAGTGGGCGGATAGTGTTCTGCACCGCACGGCAACCTACCAAGATCGTCAAGTAGAGATTGCGCATATCCCATACAACATTCGCCGCGACCTGAATCTACCCGGTAGCGAAAGCGATTATTTTTACAGCCTGTTCCCTTTTGTCTACGTAGTTGAGAACGGCGAGAAAACGCCGGTAGACGTAAGTGAGCTGACCTTCGGCCTGTACATCGACGGTAACTAATCATGAAAGGCAACATTAGCATTAGCCGCAGAAATGACGGCAACGTATCAATGACCATCATTGACAGCGCCAGCGGACGCACAGCTTTTTCTGCAACGTTTTCGCCTACAACATTGGGTGAAGCGTTGACTGGTGCGGCCCGCCAAGATATCGACTTTGAATTAGAAAACAAAGACATCATAGGTAAGCAGCGCGAAACCAAACACGTGTGGGTAAAAGACCGTGGCAAGAAAGGGCCTTTGCTTAAAAAGAAAGATGTTGAGGAAGGTTGGGCGCCGCTCGGTGGTCATTACGGCAATCACCATTACACCAAAGAAAAAGACGGCGTACACGGTTGGGAAATTTCGCTGGTACGCTACGTAGAAATCCCTGATGTTTTTGAAATGGAAGAGTGATGGAATTTTTCCTGCTGATGTCCCGTCGAAGTTACAGTGATTCAGTATCCGACTATTTCAGGTTGGTTGAATCTGGTGGCTTCGACGCAAACGTAAAAATGACACGCCTTCGCCATGATGCGACGGTATACCAGTCCAGCGATCTTGCACATGTCGCAGCCGAGGGTTTGCGATCATTGGGCTACGATTTTAAACCTGTACCTTACAACGAGATTTTCGACTAATGAGAACGCCAGCAGAAGCACCAGTAAAGAAATCGAAACTTTGCTACGAAGATCAACAAGCCGTTGCGTACGCATTGTACGACGCTGGGTTTCCGCCTGAGTGGAGCAGCAACATTGCAGAAATGCTGACCGCTGGGTACACCTGCAACGAATACGGTTCGTTTGTTTATCCACTTTCCCTTTACGATGACGGCACCGTTGTTGAATGGGCAAAGGTGAAAGCTGCGAACAAACAAATCGAACGTGAAAACGACGCACCGAATTTCTACGAAGCCGACTTGGAAAACATGGCGTTCGGCGATTACGTGCGTTTCAACAGTACGGTTTTCGAAGCAGTTGCCGTACCGAAAAACAGCCGTGAAAACAACATCGGCTTTATTTCGCTGGATCAGCAATTCTGCATATCGTCACCAACCTACTCTTCGTGCAGTCTGGAAATGTGGAAGACTGTACAGGAATTCAAAAACGCTATCGTCAAAGATTTGCGAGGCTAGGTTTCCATAACCTTTTCTCGTTTGTAGATGGCAAATATGAAGAATAAATAAATGAACGTAAAAGAAGAGCTGAAAAAACGTGGCATCGTAATGACGGAATTGGAAACGTACCGTTGGGGTGATGGGCCATCCGGTTGGTCAAAAGAAGAGGGCTACAGCCTCGCTCTTTCTGAATGTACGCAACAAGTGATTCGTCCGCTGCTGGAACAAATCAAAGCGTTGGAAACGGGCCTTAACCGATTGGCAGATGCTGCACGCGTTGCAGGGGAAAGACTATGACTGTTTACGCCGCTGCATTTTCCACGAAAGAATTGTCATACGATGATTTCTTTTTCGTTATGGCTCATTACCCTGACAGCGGCATCAAAAGTTTCAGTGGTTCAATTGATTTCATCCGTCTGCGCAGTGCAGAAAACACGTTTGCTTACGTGTTCCGTGGGATGGACGTTAACTACGATTTGAAAAACTTGCCAATTGTTTTACTGCTTGCACATGACATGGAAGATCGGGAAGCCGATGCAAACGTGCACCTGATGAACAAGCACGAAGAAGCGATTTCGATTTTCATCACCACGCTCGCCGTACTGGCTGAGCCAAACGATCTGGAAACATACACGACCAGAAACGGTAATGGGGTTTCGGTGCTGAAAGATATCAACGTCAAAAACGTTTCTGACCTTTTCACTAACAGTGCTAGATCCGAAATACATTCGGTCTGAAAGAACTGGAGAAATTTATGAGCATTGGTTCCGTATATTATTTCGATTACAAGCTTACTTCAGCTATGGCCGAAATGGTGGAAGCATGGGAAAACTCACTCGAAACAAATCACGATGATTTCGTTGTTGTGGACAACGAAGAAGGTGACTACGGAATCATTCGCTATATGGATACGAACGGTGTTGAAATGCTGACCAAAGTGGTACAGGGCGGCGACATCGAAAATACGTATTTCACCGCTGCTGGTGTGGTCGCCATGCGCAAAATGATGCAGGACAATTTCAACGATATGTTGGAAGCGGCATTGACTGCGGGACTGCCGACCGAGGGCGATTTGAAAGCACACGTTCAACCAGAAATCAGCGTCATTGATTTGAACAGGCGTGAACTACCTGAAAAGTTTGGCCGCTTCGATTTGGTTTTGTTCGACGACAACTATTTCACGCCGTTCCATGATCCTGAAATCCCCGGCCATTATCTGCTTTGGTGTGATCCAGAACACGAATACATGCGCGCAGGTACAGACTTGTATGCGACCATTGAAACGTGGAATGCTTGCTTGCGTGCGGGCATCGTGACTGCCGGTGTGCACAAGAAAGGTTTGTACGATTTGATCCAATGTTTCCACGGTGGTAAGCAGAATGAGCATTGAATTCACGCAGCAATTTTTAGTGTTGGTCAGCTTCTTTGTGCTGCTCGTTCTGCATGGTGGAATTGCAGCCGTGTGTCGTTTATACAAAGATCGTTACAGTCAGATTGGCAGTGCCGGTTTCGTGCATGCTATCGTAACACTGATTTACACGGCCTTTTATCCTGTATGGTTTCCACAAGGAATTACACCATGAAGTATTTAGTATTTCGTATTCTGACTGGCGGCGATATGTACGTACATTCGCACGTGAGTTTTCATGACCACCTGTGCCACATCGACGTTGCCGAAGCCAACAAACCCATGGTGGCTAACGCGTTCAGCGCCCCGCACAGTTGCGTAGAAGTAATCGGCGCCGGTTTCATCGAATTCGACGCGATTGGTGCACCAGTTTGCTACGGTTATTCCGACAGCCTGAACATTCACAGCCGGGGCAAACTGGATAGCGAAATCATTCGTGCGAGTATGCTGCAACTGAGTGAATACAACCCGAACAGACTGGATGAAGTGTTTGGGCAGTTCGACCAATGCCGCCGCGCCAACGAAGACATTTTGGAATCGCTGAAAGACAAAGAATTCGTTCTTACCAAACGTGCTGGTGTACTGGTGCCAAGCAACAGCATTGAAATGGACATGTACGCTAACTGCATCAAGCCTTTCAACGTCGTGAAATTCCGCAACATCGTTGCAGTGAACGGCCAGACATATTTTGTTTTCGACGTGAACGGTGAAGACTACCTGTTCAAGTTCGGTGTGCTTTCTACGCTGATCAAACATGACCAGATGACCGCCGTTCTGGTACGCGATGACGATCCGTACGCGCCAGATAAATTCCTCGGCATCACGTTTACGTGCAACGTTCCAGACTACGACATTCCGAAAGGTGCGTTCTGCTCCTTGAAAGAAATCGTGTTCGAAGAATTCCACGATCCTGACCTTGTTAGTGTCGCGTTGGGCACAGTGAAATTAACTGTAAACAACGAAGAGCGCACAATCGAAATGAAGCTGATCGACTTGTGCCACATGATCCACACAGGACAGGAAGAAGAATGAACGTAATTGCAATTTTCACCAACCCGCGTGCGCTCGCTTACATCGCTACCGACTTCGCCAACAAGGCCAGCGGCAAAGCGATTGTGACGCAAGAAAAAATCACACAGCTTTCGCAAATTCTGGCGAACCACACCTACCGCATCAAGGGTGTGTTTGTGTTGAAGCTTCAGTGTGAAAGTGTGCCTGCTTCCATCAAGACCAGCGCCGTCGCAATCTATCGTGACGAACTGCCTGAACTGGTAGCAATCGAAGAGCCGAACGCG
>JBAYUF010000020.1 GCA_041675205.1 Patescibacteria group bacterium
GCGCGGTATTACAATTTTCTCGAAAAACGCATCGGTTCACTACGGTGACACCAAGATCAATATTATCGATACTCCAGGTCACGCTGACTTTGGCGGTGAAGTTGAGCGTGTTTTGAAGATGGCTGACGGTGCGCTTCTCCTCGTTGACGCGAAAGAAGGTCCAATGCCTCAGACAAAGTTTGTGCTTAAAAAAGCACTTGCACTCGGTCTTCGCGTTATCGTTGTTATTAACAAAATTGATAAAAAGGATGCTCGTTGCGAATACGTGCTCAACACAACATTCGATTTGTTTGCAGCACTCGGCGCAACAGACGAGCAGCTCGATTTCCCCGTTATTTACGCTGCAGCGATTGCAGGAAAGGCTGGTTACGAGGACAATCTCGAGGCGATGACTGACATCACTCCAATTTTTGACACCGTTATCAAGAACATCCCAGCTCCAAAGGCAGATGTGGAATCACCACTTCAGATGCTCGTTGTTTCGCTTCGCATGGACAACTATAAAGGTAAGCTCGGTATCGGCCGTATTTTCAACGGTCGCGTGAAAAAGGGCGACACTATCGTTCATATCAACCGTGACGGTGTACAGACAAAGCAGAAAGTTACCGCGCTTATGGCGTTTGAAGGTCTCGACACTGCTGAAATCGAACACGCACAGGCGGGTGACATTATCTTGCTCGCAGGTGTGGCAGATGTTTCAATCGGTGACACCATCGCAGACGCAACAAACCCAGTCGCGCTTGATTTGCTCGTGATTGAGCAGCCAACCGTTAAGATGACATTCCGCGTGAATGACTCACCATTTAACGGTAAGGAAAAAGGAACAAAGAATACATCACGTTTGCTCCGCGAACGTCTCGATAAAGAACTCGAAACGGACGTTGCACTTCGCGTTGATCCAGGTGAGGGAGCTGATAACTTTGTTGTATCGGGTCGCGGTGAATTGCACCTCGCGATTTTGATCGAAAAGATGCGCCGCGAAAACTTTGAACTTCAGGTTACACGTCCTCAGGTAGTTACCCACATGGAAAACGGTGTTGAAATGGAACCATCAGAAGATGTGTTCGTTGAAGTACCAGAAGCGTATGCGGGAACCGTTATTGAAAAACTCGGAAAGCGCCGTGGTGAAATGAAGAACTACGCAGTTCACGAAGGCCAGGCAAATCTCCACTTCGTAATTCCAACGCGTGGTCTTATCGGCTACCGTAACGAATTCATGACAGATACAAAAGGAACTGGTGTTTTGAACACCTTGTTCAGCGGCTTCATCCCATGGGTTGCAAATCTTTCAACAAGCAATCACGGCTCACTTATCGCATACGAAACAGGTACAACAACCGGTTACGCGCTCGAAACAGCAGGTGAGCGCGGTCAGCTTTTTGTGGGTCCTGCTCAGGAAGTGTATGCAGGTCAGATTGTTGGTCAGAACGCGAAGGATGATGATCTCGAAGTTAACGTTTGTAAGGAAAAGAAGCTTTCGAACATGCGCTCATCTGGTGCAGATATGGCAGTTAAGCTCGAACCACATCGCGTGCTCACACTCGAAGAGTCAATCGAGTATATCGGTGACGACGAATGGGTAGAAATTGTTCCAAGCGAAATTCGTATTCGCAAGCAGTTCTTGAATGCAAACGATCGCAAGAAGAACTCGAAGTAATTAATAAGGTTTCAAAAGCGCGCCGATGGCGCGCTTTTTTGTATTATCGTACTCTTCTTGACATTATGTAAAAAATGCGATAGCATAGCGAAATGCTGAATAGATTATTCAGACAGCCAGATTTTAACCTTTGTTCGCAGAAGAGGGGTCAATGGCTAAACTAAACAGGGCGCAGCGGCGCCAAAAGTTCAATAGTGTTGTTGTGGGCGTTCTGCGTCATCTTGGGACCGACAAG
This sequence comes from Patescibacteria group bacterium, assembly GCA_041675205.1. NCBI lineage: Bacteria > Patescibacteria group bacterium. The sequence goes on from JBAYUF010000020.1 coordinate 1,893, forward strand.
GCCTCAACGGGTTTTAGTGGTCGAGATATAGAGCCCTATCTTCAACCGGTTTCATACAACTCAGGTGGCTTCATCTCTGAGGCAATAAGGAAAGGTGTCATTGAGACCATTCCGAAATGCGCAAACCAGTGGCGGTTCTCAAGAAAAACTCTTGAGGAGCGTGGCATTGCATCACAGCCGCAAAATGTTTCGGATGAGCTCAAGCAGCTCTACCTTGCATTTGGTGACGGAGGTACGCTTCTCATTGGACGGTCTGAAATTGCCACATACTTTGCGGTGAAACGGACGAGTCGCAGTGTCCATGCGCAGTTCAACCATGCGAATGGGATGATTCAGTGGTTGGATGCAAGAAAAGACGATTTTCTTTCGGACGGTGCTACATGGATGTACTTGAAGCCGATTCCAGAGGACTGGCAACATCCTGCGACGGAAGGTGAAACCTCACAGAAAGGCTCTGATGAGGGTGCTGCCAAAATTATAACGGCTCATTGTGGGCCTGAGGAACGGAACATGATGGACAGTGACGGACTTTTGCTATCGCCTGTAAAGGCTTCGGCGGCACTCCTCAATCTTCCGCAGCCAGAGATAGGTGAAAATCCCCAGAGGGCTGGACTCATGCGGCGACTCATTGAGATTTACAAGAGGATTGGCACGCACGAACCAGTTTCTGAGCTAAGATGGAGACGGATAATCGCAGAGACGAGTCCGACAACAATGAACGAGAAAGCTGTGGACTCATGGCTTTCGCGACAGTCTGATGCGAAGAAATTGATCGATTACCTCGATGATGGCAGCTGCTGCTACGTCTGGAACGTCGCCAATCTTCGCGCGTACTTCGGAATGCCTCCGGAGGAAGTCTCGTCGGCCGCGGAGGCGCCAGTATCCGCACTTTCGCCAGAAGAAGTGCCTGATGCCGTCGTCGAAGTCATGCTGCCGTTGACTGAGTCGGAGAAGGCAGCCGAGTTCGCAGCGTTCATGGCAACGGCGCGGCCGTCCTACCTAGATCAGCTGCACGCGCAGCACGACGAAGCAGTTGCGGCGTCTGAAGCTGCGGCAGCGCGGGTACAAGCTGCAAGGCTGGCTGTGATTGAAGCTGTAAACGCAGCTCGAGACGCGAACGACAAGCTTCAACAATGTGCTAATGCGTTGCGAGAAGAGGTTCGATCTATTGCAAGGACCGAAGTACAGAAGATTTTTCAGCAACTGAGTGGTTTGTCGCAGGATGTTCGCGAGCAAACCATGCAAATGTTGATCGATCCACAGCAGTAATCGCGCTGCAACAACCCCCCCCGAACCCCGCCGCTCGCGTCATCTGGACGCGGGTGGTGGGGTTGTTTAATATCAAGGTTTTGAAAAAGATGCTATGAAATGTTTCACACGTCTGTCTTTTTTTATGCAAAGAAAAAATATCATTAAGGATGACTACGTTTGAGATTTTATTTTCACGCGTACGACATTGACCGAACACAGCAAAAATGGTACGCTGCGCCCGCAGAATCACTCTGCGACGAGCGAGGTTTGGTCATGGACAATAGTACAATTAAGTTGTGCCGTCGTTGGTTCTTGTTGGTTATGGTTGTCTATATAGTAGCGGTTCTCCTTGTCTGTAAGTGGTTTGTCGGTTATTCATTAGATGGCAATTCGAGACATTCCCAGCGGGTGATTGTTCTTGGTTTTGTGTACCTCTTCGCGGCGATTGCAATCCTCAAACATTGGGGATCTAAAGAACGGGTGATACAGGAGTCAATTGCGAGGCGAGTTCTCAAATCGCTAGCAAAACCGCTGGAGAATCTACTCACGACATACGCGCAAAACGTAATCAGCAAGAACTTCGAGCTAGAACTTGGCGAATTGCGCAACGTGATCGTTCCAAAGCTTTTGCAGCAGCGGCAAATCCTGGTCTTTGAGTACTTTGCAGGTAGAGTGGGGAATCTCCGTCCGAGCACTCGGATCATGCTCTATCCGGCGAGGCTTACGAGTATGATTACCGAAATCGAAGAGGAGTTAACCAGGCTTGAGGACCTTCTTAGAGCTAGCCAGGGCTTGCTGGACAAAGCGACAAGGTTCAAGAACGTAATGATGTTCTCCAAAACGGGCAGCAAGGTTGATATCATGCGTCTTGCC
>JBAYUF010000021.1 GCA_041675205.1 Patescibacteria group bacterium
AGTGAGACGTGTTCGACAGGCCATGTCGAGCCTCCCAAAACTGCCCCGCTTCGGCGGGGCTTTTCTTTTTCTGCCCACAGATGTTATGCTCTGCGCTGATTTCCTCGCCGAGGGACCGCCATGCGCCGCATTCTAATCGCTCTAGCCTTCCTCTCGCCCCTGTGGGCGCTGCCCGCCTTTGCCGTTGATTGCCAGTACCGCGCCACGTCGCCGACGCTGCCAGACCAGCAATTTATCATCCTGCAATGCGACAGCGCCGGAAAGCTGCTCACAACGCAGACGCCTAGTTCCGCCACGTCGGCGGGGATTACCCCTGTGGTCTCGGCTGCGGCAGAAGCAAGCAAGGTTTTCAAAGCGAGCGCTGGCAATCTCTACGCCTATCAGGTGACGACCGGCGCGGCAGCGGGCTTCGTCATGATCTTCAACGCTACGTCGGCTCCGGCAGATGGCGCAGTGACGCCGGTCAAATGTGTGGCTGTCGCGGCGAATAGCACTGTGGGGGTGAGCATGAACCCGCCTGAGGCGTTTCAAACCGGGATCACGGCCGTGTTCTCGACGACGGGATGTTTTGTCAAAACTGCAAGCGCCACGGCGATGTTTTCAGGGGACGTGAAATGAGGCGCGCATTCCTAGCTGGCGTATTTTGTTTTGCGACAGTCGCGGCTTTCGCTCAAGCTTTGAACGTCAGCCCTCAAGGTTTAACAGCGGGGTCGACGCCAGTCGGCGGTTGTACGACGCTGAATATGTTCTACAACAATGCTGGCGTGCTCGGCTGCATGGTCGGCACGTCGTGGGACAACACTAATCGCTCGTTGACAATCACTGGTAGTGGGACGACGACCAACAAAGTAATCACGACCAAAGACTCAGGAGGGACGACTCGCTTTGTCGTTCAAGACAATGGCGCTGTGGGGATTGGCACGGTGGCTCCAACCGCACAATTGGACGTGTTCGGCAGTATGCTTGTTGAAGGCGGTGCATCCAGCACCGACTTTCGCGTAGGAAGGCAGGGTTCCCCAACTCTGTACTTGTCTATTTCTGCTCCAGGTGGCGGCATATCGACTTTCACAGTAAACGGCACGAGCGTGCTCTCTATGGATATCAATGGAGCCGTTGCGCGGTTGGTTGCTTTTGGCCCGATTAAGCGAAAGGGCTACGCCATTGCATCGCTGCCAACGGGCAGCGTAGGCGACGAGGCTTACGTTACAGATCAGCTTACGGCCTGCCCCGTAATAGGCGGGACATTCACCAATGGCGGGAATGTCGTGTGCTCTGCTTTTTTTGATGGAACGGCTTGGACTCATCAATGACTGCATTAGAAATTAACGCTATTGTTGACTTGCCGGAATATGGGACGCCCCCCGATATAAATTTTGTAATATCTCACGGCTATTATACTTTTGGCGACGGAGGAGGAGGGTGCTACGCGCGGGTCGCCTCGCCTCCGGCTGTTGGTGCGTATGCTATTTCCGCCACTGGCGGTGTTTTTGCTCTTTTAGTTAGCGGCGAGGTAAATATAAAGCAGTTCGGAGCCTCGTCGAACATCGCCGATAACGGCCCTCTCATAAACGCGGCGATTGCATTCGCTGGCAGCGTCTCTCCTGGCATGTCTGTCGTCATCCCTGCTGGAAATTATAATTTTTCAACACCAATAGTTGACGCAACCGCGAACCCAATAATTTGCGATGGCACTCTTGTCTTTATTGGCAGCGGCGCAAATGCTGTAACGATAGGAGCAAATAACTCTCTCCCCGTCCACGCAGGGGCTGTTGGTTACATAAGCGCAATTACCCGGATAAACGTAAAGAGGTCTACGCAAAACTTTTCAGATCAGTTCGCGGGTATCGTATTTAAAAATCTATATCCATTTTCGGCGGTTGTGCGCGTTGACAGTTTTTATGAGGGCGTTGTCGTTCTAGGTGACACTGTGGGTAGCGCCTTCAATAAAATTGAAATACTTGGCGCTTTTGGGTGCCTTAGAGCCGCTGTAGTTAGGACTATAGGAAACGCTGGTTTCTCTAATTCCCATCGCATAACGATGGGGAACATCGAGGCGCGCCCGACCATAACATCGCCCCAGATGGCGGCAGCTGTATTTTTTGATATGCAAGGCGGTCAAATTACCGGGACAGAGGTCATCGGCGGCGGGTATGAAATATTAAATCTTGGTTCAGGTGGGTCATCTGTCGTTTATGTGCGGGTTGGCCCGAACGCGACAGCAACTCTACAGTCAAATAAAATATCTGGTTTCAGGCATGAAAACCTACAATACCTAATTGCTGGCAATGCGGCACCAACTGTTACGAATGGTGGAACCACAAATGGGACCAACGTTGTTGCTATGGCCAGTGTAACTGGAATATCTGTTGGGGCGTCGGTTGTATCTTCGGCTTCGGGGGATATCCCATCGGGGGCTTATGTTACAGGCATATCCGGGTTAAATGTGACCCTATCTGCACGTGCTACAGGATCTAACAGCAATCAAGACATCGTCATCGCTACACGCAATCTTTATGTCGACTCGATGTTGTTTGAGCCAGCTAATGGTTATATGTTTTTAGACAATAATACACAGTCATTTATCGGTGGTGACACCCCACAAGACAAGACGTCCTTTGCCCTCGCGTCATTGTTTAGAATGGATAAAATGCACCCAGAGCGGGGGAATAGCTGGGAAACGCTCGCATCCTTTGGGCGTCGAAATGTTGTTGACTCTGCATCTGGAGTACAGGCCCCCGCCAGAGGTGTTTGGTTTGACATAGGACCAAACGCCTTCGGGGCTGTAAAAACGTCAGTGCTGAAGACGGATGAAATCCAGATTTCTGCGGATATGTTCTTAGGTTTTTTAGTAGATGTCAGGTCTGTGAGCAAAGACTTGTTTCGCAAGCTAAGTCTCTTTATAGAGCACGGGTCAGCACAAGCAGGGTATCCTCTGGTAATTCCATATGATGCAAACGGGGTGAGACTTACATCATTTGGAGATACACAGTTGATGATTGGGGCAGCGCGGGAGCATTCTATACAGGTGCGCGACGTAGTAAAAAATTTATTCAGAACAACAGCTTCGTTATCGTCTGCCTCGCAAAAGGAATGCAGTATAAGCTACGGCGCAGACGTAAAGTTTATATTTATTGCATATGGAAATCTAAACACGTCGCCAGCCATTCGCTCTATGTCAATCAGTGCTCCTTTTTATTCTGGGGCGAAGGTGCTGTATAATTCTTCGGTCATCCCTGAAATTGCGTCTATCCCGCTTATCGACACCGACGATATTATTTCTACTGAGGTGCCGAATGCGCCGACAGCTACCAACATGAGCCAGATAGGCGCTGTAGTAAGAAATAGAGCGCCTGCCGTTGGCTCCCCGACAGCGTGGTGGTTCGACACAACAGAAACGTGGCGAGCAGGTGTTAATCTATGACGCGGATGGTCTTAATTTTCATGCTTTTAGCAATCCCTGCCTTCGCCGCCGATGCGCCCACATATCACGCGATCGACGAAATGCAGGAGAGGGCCAACTCATACATCGCCGCGCTCACCGAACAGCGCAACGAAGCGCTCAATCAGGTCGTGCAACTTAGGGCCGAACTTGATAAGGTGAAGAAAGAGAAGAACTGTGGGAAATGAGCAGTCGTGTCAGTTGTAAAAATTAAGAACAATTCGACCGTCAAAACAAAGCACGGGCCGCGTCTTCCGCGTGCGGGAACGATCAAGAACACGCTCGTCGCCGTGCCAAGAAATCCTGACCGGCAAGGGCTTATTCGCAAGTTCACGGAAGCCCTTTACGACGACTTTGACGCCCACGGCGCGGAAGCCATTAAAGCTTGCCGAGTGTTCACACCTGATGTTTATGTTAGAGTGATTGCGAACCTTATGCCGAGAGAGGTAAAGGTAGAGTCTGAAGCGAGCCTTACGAAT
>JBAYUF010000022.1 GCA_041675205.1 Patescibacteria group bacterium
GCGGTAGCCAATGTGGAACAACGTGCCGTCCTGTTTAAAGGCGTTGATGTAAGCAGCTTGAACCTGCCCTGCGACAACTGGACCTGCAACTGGACCAAGAGCAGCCGTCGCAGCCGGTGTTAGAGCTGTTGCTATGCCGGACAAACTGCTGGGATTGTCATCAGAAATTTTGACCAGCATGCCAGTCAATTTATCACTGCCAAAATTCATTGAAGCACCAAGTACGGATGTGGTTAACGACGTTTGCCCCAGCTCGTTATTAGCAGTGTTGTAGCCAAAACCAACCGAGAAGTCCCCAGTCTTGTAGTTTGCATTCACCCCCAACATGCGAGACTTGTCAGCGTTGCCCACCACCTCCCCTAGGGCGTACATGAATGAGCCTGAAATGCCGTCCTTTACAAATCGATATTGCAATGCGTTCGATCTACGAATTTCAAGTATTACAGGAAAAGCAGCAATTTGACCTGCCGACAAGCCCGATTGTGTCTCCATGATGTCGTAAGCCGCATTGGTCTCAAATGCAGGCGTGTACATGCGCCCTGCCAAAACACCGCCAAAAGGCGTAATTAAACCAACATAAGCTTGTCGGTCAAATAAGCTGCCGCCACTGGCACCGACGTTCACACCGTATTCGTTCAGAAGTGTCCCCGCAACGCCGGCAGCACCAACGACGCCATTGACGAAAGGCTGATAGGCCGTAGGTAAGCCTAAAAGGGCAGCATTCGAAAAACGATCTGAGATTTGGTTGCCAGAAATTGGTCGACTGCTGTTGCCGCCGGTATCTGCCTCGACCCGCGCTTCCAGCGTAAAGATCGCTTTGTAACCGCCACCCAAGTCCTCATTGCCCTTGATGCCCCAACGCGAACCTTCCATGATGCCGCTGGCGACCTGCGTCACCGTGCCGCTTTTGAGTCCGGACACCGACGTGACGCCGACGTCGACCAAGCCATACAGCGTGACGCCGGGCGCGGTTTGGGCTTGCGCCAAGCCAGCGCAACACAGGGCGCTGGCCAGGCACACTTGGCGCAATACTGCGTTTTTGGAGGTGGAAATTGAATGAGTCATGATGAGTGGGGTGGTTGATAAAAACAAAAAAGAACGACCGTTCTGTTTGTTAATTCTGCACCAGTTAAGACTATTTGACTGCAAGGGTAATCCCTTAATTGGTGCAAAAAGCGACACAGGGTGGTGCGTTCTATCTGATTGATTTCCAAAGGAAAACCAAGCGCCGGTTGATGCTGGCTTGGTCGGTCCGCAAAACTGCCCGGCGGTGTTGCAATCTGTTGCAATTGCACGACGAAAACGCCTCTTTTTGCCGCTGAAACACAAAAGTAACTTGTAGAGGTGTCTGCCTTGCTGTGGTCTCGTGCTTAAATTCAGGGCGTGGGTGTTTGTTGCACTCATTCAAATTCCGACTTGTCGGTTTTGTCTTTTTTTAACCAGGAGTTTTTATGAAGAAAAGTCTAGTTGCTCTGGCAGTGCTCGCTGCCTCTGGCGCTTCTTTCGCGCAATCGTCTGTGACCGTATACGGCATTGTTGACATGTGGGTTGGCTCGCTCGATAACGGCACGACCTCCACAACGCTTTTGAATAGCGGTGGTGTGAGCGCCAATCGTTGGGGCCTGAAAGGTTCTGAAGATTTGGGCGGTGGTTTGAAGGCCAATTTCAACTTGGAACAAGGTTTTAACTCAGATACTGGCGCTGCCGCGACTGCGAACAGCGCTTTCTCTCGTCAGTCCTGGGTTGGTTTTTCGGGTGGTTTCGGTGAAGTGCGCGTTGGTCGTACAACGACACCGTTTGATGACGTGAGTGGTGTAGCTAATGCGCTTTTTGACTCCGATTTGTCGCCGATGTACGGTGTAGGCGCCCCTAATGGTGTTTTTGCCAGCGCCACCTATGTTGCGCGTCCGAACAACACTATTTTCTACCAAGCGCCTGATTTTGGTGGTTTCAGTGGTGCCATCAGCTATAGTCTGGACGAGAGCGTCGCGGCTGCTCCAAATGTGACTTCTATGAATCTCACTTACGCTGCGGGTCCTGTGGCCGTCCAGTTGGGCTACCAAACCGAAGACATTGTCAACACAGTTGGGCTGCCTGATGACTACAGCGTGGTGCGTTTGGGTGGTTCGTATGACTTCGGCACTTTCAAGTTGATGGCTAATTACGGTCAAGCAACGAGCATCGGCAACCAATCTGGTTTCGACGCTACCGATTACCAAATTGGTGCAGATATTCCGGTTGGCTCCGCCCTTGTGGTGTCTGTGAGCTACGCCAAGTCAGACGACAGCAATCCTGCTGCTTTTGCTGCTGCCGAACAGTCGCGTGAAGGTTATGGCATTGCCGCAGCCTACAACTTGTCCAAGCGCACCTTCTTGTACGGCGGTTACCAAGCGGCCACCACAAGTCAAGCCGGTGTCGCTGACGTTGACTCCAGTCTGTTCGCAGTGGGCATCAACCACCGCTTCTGATCCTGCGCTGGCGCAAGCCAGTTGTTGATCTGAAAACAAAAAACCCGTGCGGTTCTGCTGCACGGGTTTTTTTTGGCCAGCCCAACAGCTTTTGTATCAAGATGTTGCACGGTGGCAACGGCGGCGCCAAATGTTGGCAAGATGACGACCCCAGTTTGCACCAAAGCCGTCGGCATCTGTTTCAATACGTCCTAACTTCCTGAACAAGGGGGTTGGCCCGGGACTCTGAAACTTTTTCAGTACCGGAGTCCTTTGTTTAACCTTGGAGATATTTCAAATGAAAAAATCGCTAATCGCGTTGGCCGTTCTGGCTGCTTCCGGCGCCGCTATGGCCCAATCTTCTGTGACCTTGTATGGTGTGGTGGATGCTGGTCTGGCAGTTGAAGACGACGGCACAACTTCTACAACCCGCATGGATCCCAGCAATTTAAACGGCAATCGCTGGGGTCTGAAAGGCACTGAAGACCTCGGCAATGGTCTGAAGGCGATATTTGTTGTCGAAAGTGGATTTAAGCTTGATGATGGCGCCCAAGCAAGTACAACAAGCTTGTTCAATCGTCAATCTTACGTTGGCATCAGCGGGGGTTTCGGTACCGTGAAGCTTGGTCGTCAAATGAATTCGGTGTATTCGAATTCAGGCACTTTTGATCCGTTTGGCAATGCGTTGGCTGGTGATACTTCACGCTTGCTGAACTACCAAGGTAGCCGTACTGACAACGCCATCACCTATGCTTATGCAGCAAACGGTTTCCGTGGTGAGTTCCAGTACGCTTTGGGCGAAGTCGGGGGTAACAATGCAGCCGGTCGTATGGTTGGCGGTTTTTTGGGTTACAAGGCTGGTCCGATCGATGTCGTTCTGACCACCCAAAACACACGTAACGCAACTGACACCGACAGCACCAAAGTGACCTTGTTGGGCGGTAATTACAACTTCGGTATCGCCAAAGCGTTTTTGACTTTTGACACTGAAACGGGCGTTGGTACAACCGATCTGCGCCACATGGTCGTTGGTGCCGTTGTGCCCGTGGGCGCTGGCTCGATCAAGCTGTCTTACATCAAGCGTCAGGACAATGCAGTTGCAACCAAGGATGCTGAGCAATACGCAATCGGTTACACCTATGATTTGTCCAAGCGTACAGCGCTTTACACCAGCTACAGCCGCTTGACTAACGAAGCCAATTCGA
>JBAYUF010000023.1 GCA_041675205.1 Patescibacteria group bacterium
AATGGTTTTCGCCGCCGCTGCCAAAAACGAATGTCCGCACATTACGACAAAGACATAAAAGCATGCCACGCACGGCAGGCCGACGACCCTAGCGCCCGCATGGTTTACACCAGTCCGGCAGTGTGGTACGACGTGCGCGACTCAACCCAATGGCAGATAGACACCGCCGTACGGGAAGGCATGCACGCTGCTGTGCCAGCCTCACCGCTGTGGGCCGACGTGCCTGTGGTAGAGGCTGGGGGCGTCTTTGACATGTACGCACTCATAGGCTACGACCACCGCGCCGACCGCTACACCGCCCCGACCCCGGCCCCGTTGGTCGTAGGGGAACTTGTAAACCCGGTGTAACAAATGGTTCGTAAGTGCCTGATTTGCAAGGGGTGCGGTTGCTTGACGCCGTACCTTTGGCGCTATACCATGCCGCCGTTGGTCAGATAACGTTGACCGGCTGGCATGTGCCTACTATGGACACACTCACGGAACAAGGTAAGTTTCTCATGGACGCTAAAGCGTTAGGCGTTGTGTGTACGCGTTACGAAATGAACGATTTCCGTTGTATGGATATCCTCAAAGAAACCTATAAAAACCAAATGGGATTGTTCGCTGATCATATTCCGCGTGCTGGTAGTTTTCTGATCGTGGCGCATGATGGGTTAGACGCTTTTGGTTACGTGATGGCGACAGGTTCCAACGATGGTACGTATATCCACCTTGTGGATGTGCTGCCAGATTTTCAAAGAAAAGGAATCGCCGCAAAAATGTTCGCGTTCCTCGAAACCTCGATCCAGTATTGGCGTGGGATTGAGGGACTGAAATACAAAGCGAACTATCCTGTGATGCTACATTGCATGGGAAGTAACATCGAAGCACGGGGGCTTTATAAAAAGATGGGGTTTCATACGGTGTGCAGGGTGCCCAACTGGCCCAACATGTACGAGTGGCAACACGTTATGCGCAAGAATGCGCCGGGGAAATAACGAAAGCGTAAATGGTAATTTCTCTTTACCGGGCCGATTTGGCCTATCCTACGTTTAAAAGGGGATACACACCGTGTCGAAAGACTTTGATGCAATATTCGAGCAACTGTCAGCATTCGAAAAAGGGTTGGCCGAAGGCACTCTGCTGAAACCCAGCTTGATAAAAGCGATGCTGAAAGAAATCATCACTAGTGCAACAGTGCTTTCCAATCGTGGGAAACTCCCACAAGGTTCGAAATCTGTTCTGGCCCGAATCACCAAATTGTGCGAAGCCACATTGACCGGGTTGACAAATAAGGAAATCACTTTTACCGAATTGCGTTTGGACATCAGCCGCGACAAATTGGGGCCACTGCATACACTGCTGGTTAAATCTGTAACGGGCACAGTTACGGACGCCGACAAAGAGCAAGCGCGTGATTACGAAACAGACGAAAACAAGTCTGCCGAAATCAATCGCCTGCTGAAAGATTATGATCCCGGCAAAACGCTTATCGGTGTTACGAAATACGATAGTCAGGATGTAATCGACGACGTTGGTATGTACCTTTCGCGAAACTTCACCGCTTCGCAGCTTCGTGCCATCACCAAAGAAATGATGCACGATTATACGTACGAAGACTTCTGGAACGCATTGCATGGCAAGGATGCGAAACAACACGCTGGCATTATCAAGCGTGAACTGACCAAAAAGCACGACGACGAATACGCTCAATTATCCGAGTCGTATAAGCATTTGAAAGACACTATCCCGAAACAGATTCCGCACGGCGCACCGTTCACCGCGATTGCGCACCCGGTAGTTCCACTATTCGACGATATCAATGCAATGAAAGATCCCGGCAAGCTGGAGCGTGCGGGTTTCAAGGTTACGCCGGTTGGCGACCATTTCATCGTGTTGGACAATCAAATGCTGCTTTGTATGGATTTGGAACGAATGGGCGTTTCAGCTTCACTCCGCCCTAGCCGTGACAAGACCAAACTGAAAAGTGTAAATAACTCTAGTGAACTGATGGATGCAATCGAGGAAGTTCTCGAAATCGTTAACCGTCGTGCACCGAAGAAATTTGCAATTGCTTCACAAACGATTGTACGTAACCCACATAACCCGAAAATTGTGCTGGTTTGGATTATGACCGAACACAGTCGCAAGATGCTGGAAGCCAGTCTGCGCACCCGTCGTGTTGATTGGGATATCCCGCGTCACAATATAGCCCCGGTTCGTTTGTCCCACGGTGCTATGCCGGAAGAAACTCGCAAACTGATCGACAAGTCTTTGGAAAAACATGGTAGTTCGAAACAAACAGACGCCTCTCTCCGTAAGCATCGTGAACTGACTAACCGTTCGTGAGCGCTGCCGGAAAGTATGAACAAGGAGATTGCTCCATTTGCAGAAAATGGTTCTCCTTGCTTCATTGGCATCATACCATTCCGCAGTCTTTAGGCGGGAAGGATAGTTTGGAAATCCCGTTATGTGCACAATGCCATAACGTGCTGCACGCGCATGCATTGGCGTTAGTAGCAAGGCACAAAACAGGTCGGGCGATTCGCCGCACGTATTGGGCTAACACCGAAATGGAATCCAACGCGGCACAGTATATAAAAATACTTGTGGATGCTATCTTGAGTGATGAAGCTGTTCGTGGAAAACAGTACGTCATGACTTTCAAGGCTAGTCCCGCGTTGCACACAGCACTGCATATGTTCAAAATGGACAGCAACGCCAAATCGCTAGAAAAAGCGATTCTGCTTGCACTCGGTGAAACTTTAAAGACTAGGGGTTATCTGGACAATGAGCATTCAAAAAGGGATCAACGCGAAGGTAAAGACAGCGGTGCGGGAAGTCTCGCCAAACTGTGGTGACTGTAGCGGATTCAACTGCGAAATTCTCATAGAGAATAATAAAGCAGTGTGCTCAAAACTCGACGTGATTAAAACGTCAAAGCCTTGCCAGCAATTCGTTCCTGATCCAAAGAACGTTGTTGGTGCGGGGGACTTGGGAGCGTTAGCAAATTTGATTCACACCATGACGCCAGAAGCACGGCGGGCACTCGGTGTTCTTCTCTTCAACGAAGACAAAACAATCAAGCAAAAAATGCGTTTCATGCAAAAGGTTTTCGTGCGTTACCGTGGCGCGTCCAACCGCAACTATCTGTCGAATTTCATGGAAGCCTACGTGATGTATGCAACCGCGAAAACTTACAAGCTTATGAGTCTCGACGGGCGCTGTGTTATGACCTTCGGTGAGCATTGCAAACCAATCATTCACACAGAGGATGATTTTGCAGAAATGTCGGCGAAGATGATTCGTAAGGGCTCGCTGGTTGATCCAGACATTGAGCAACTTATCTCCCGGCGTTTCCGTTGTGAAGAAGAATACGACTTGAATCTGGTGGACAAAGACGATCCTTCGACCGTTTCCAC
>JBAYUF010000024.1 GCA_041675205.1 Patescibacteria group bacterium
AGCTTGTGCATTAGCGGCAGCAAGCCCGCCAGCACCGGCATTTGCAGCTTGCATTTGCTGACCACCGATGTTACCGCCACGGCTGTTACCAGCCAAAGCAACGGCGCCGCGCATTGCAGATTCTTGGCCCTGCATTAGCTGATTTTCAGCTAGCGACGGCGTTTGCCCCTGCGCACGTTTTTGTGCGTCAGCGAGTGACGACACCATACCAGCGCGCCCCGGGTCGCCAACTTCGGAGCCATATGCCAAATCCTGAGCGCTATCGTAGCGCTGACCACCAAAGTTTTTCCCATCAAAGCCAGCAGGGCTCTTATATCCGCCATCTTTGAGTAAATCGCTGAATGCCATAAAAACTCCTTACGTGGCAACCTGCGCGGCCGGTGGGCGGAACGCTCCACCTTCAATACCAAGCTCCGCGGCCAAACCCAAGATTCGAACATTCTCGGTGGCACCGGGCGAATCTTCGTAAACTTCGATATAGAAGGCGACACACTTCTGGTATCTCGGGCGCACACGCATATGCGGCGGCGAAACCGTAATGGTCAAATCTTCTTCGACAGTCGGATTATCGTAGTCACCATCGAAGGTGAAACCCATATCTACGTGGTACTGCGAAACATTCGGCTTAGCTGCTTGAATCGCTCCGCTACGAATACGCATAGCGCCAGCATAACCAGCAACGTGAATCCAAGAAGTACGCAGCCGAATAGGCACACCGAATGGAAAACCGGACGGATGACTATCCATAAAAGCGTCGTCATCGGTTGTCTCCCTTTCAATCAAAAGGCCACATTGTTGCAACACGACGTGCAATAGTTCGCCATCCGAACCTTCCCATGCGCAGGCGGATGCCACCGAAGCCGCGCGAACGAAGTCGCCAGATTGCAACGGCAAAAGCGGACGCGTGGTCCAGACTTGACGCAGATAGTCGTAAATCAACACCAACGGGCGGATTTCTACTTCGCTATCTGTTGCGCCGGTAAGGTTATCACCAACCGGGAACGCTAATGCGAAATCGGGGAAAACATCAGGAAGCCATTGCACAACAACAGTTGAACCAACAACTACTGCCGCACTAATGATATCTGCGTACGTACCGTCAGTAACGCGCGCATTAATCGTTCCAGCCATGGCAGTTAGCAAAAAAGCTAAATTCCAACCAGCGGACGCTAAAGTCGACGCTGATTGTAGGCCAGTTGGTGTAAACGACCACGTACCTTCTGGTGTACCAACAATAGTTGGCGTGAGCACCGTCGTGTACGTACGAATCGGGGCGTCGTCACACGTCAATCGGATTTGGTGTCGGTTTTCGAAATCCGTTGCATTTCGAATATTGCCAGCACGAGCCATATATCGAGCGGCGTCAAGTCCCGCCGGTGCGACGTTGCGCCCGCGACCAAGAAGGTAGTAACCTTTTTGCGAACGAAAAAAGATACCATCCGGCGCCAGAACCAACGAAAGTGGGTCAACACAGCCGATACCTTCTTGGATAACGATTAGTTGCAAAGTAGCATCAGCAATCGTCGAATCGCTTTGTGGCGCACCAGTAAGTGCGTAAATCGTGTCGCGCGTCCAGACGTACAGGGTTTCCGCCATCGCCTTAATAGCAGTGATTTCTCCAATATTGGCGCGGTACGTACGTGCGGGGTTGAATTCGGGAGCCATCAGAAGTTCGCCACCAGCTTCCGGGGCCATTTCTGACGAATACCAAATCAACCCGTCTTGCGCTGAAACACCAACGACGCGATTTTGCCATTCCGTCACGCACGTTAGCGCAGGAACAACAACGGGAGTCAGTGTCGAAAATCCAGCCGCCGCTCCACCGTTGGCATCGTCTTGAAACTGATACGGCCCCAAACCTTGCGCGACAAGGTTAGTGTCGGATACACCGTGCTTAAACGCAACCAAGTAATCCGTGGGATAATTAACAGGTACATCTTCTTGTTTATAATTAGATGCCCAATCACCAGAACCAAAGACACGATAGAAAAGTTGCCCACCGCCAGATACAGTAGCGAATACCTCGAATTCGATTGCTTGCACGTTAACGAAATGCCCAAGCGAGTCTTTCAACGACATTGTTTGCGTACGAATCAAGAAGTTGAAAGAGCTATTTGTTTCACCTTCGGTCGTAAACGCAATAATATTCGATGGTGCAGAACGATGCACAACAGCACCGTCACGCCAACGTGCAACCACGTATAGAAAACGTGTGCCTGGGGTTAGGTCGCCTTGCGACGTATCTTCGACAGTGCCAATAACTTCGGGATTCCAAGGGAATCCACATTCGACCATTTGACGGCCATCGTACATTTGCGGAGTACCACCAGAAACAAAAAGCCCTGCTCCGGCTTTCGCAGTTTGGTGCATCGAACGCGAGTACGGATGTCGGAAATTTCTATCTGGCTGTAACGGGTCGGAATTGTCGCGGAACATGACCCATGGGTCTTCCATATGCGCGACAAATTCAACCACCGCAGCGTTAGTTGGCAAAAGTTCTGAAACAACAGAACCGTAACCAGTAACAGATTGCGCCGAACTACGTTGATATACGTTGCCAGCAAACGAACGTGTTTTCACTTCCGGTCCGAACGGTGGCCCTTCGCAAATAGCGGGAAGGTGACACATTCGTCTGCAAGGCGCTTGACCAATAAGCGCAGCACCAGGCGCAGGTGAATAACCAGAAGGGGCGGAATTGATAATGCCTGGCGTCGTTAGATTACAAATAGGTCGCGCGCGCACTGGCAATTCAGGGTAACTAGTGTCAAAAGTATCCCAAATATCGTAATCGAGATTTACAATGAAGCCATAAGCTTGTTGCCAGTTTTGTGGTTCAGACGTAGATTTAAAACCCAACGCGCAATATACTTCGGTACGCGCGTTAGTGAGTGACCTACCGCCAACGTACGCCCACGGTTGTGAAAGCATGTTTGCATGCCGTGTAACTTGCGGTTGCGAAGACTGCTCCATCGAATCGATACGGTACTCACAAGCAAACACGGCATGAAAATACGCCCACGGTGCCCCAAGGTCCCCTAAGGTTACTTCAGCCATTTCAGCAACAATAACGTAAGTATCCTCGGCAGTGCGCACCAATCCCATATTAACCCAACGCGCCGAGTACCCGGGCGTATCAGAAATAATATTTTCACCAAGGCTGCCACCACCAGCAGCCAATGAAATAATACTGATACCGTCTACTGCGGTACCAGCACCGTTAGTTGCATCGAAAGCGACTACGATAGAACCGTCACCAGTATGAAAACGGCAACAAATAGCAGTAGGCGCAATATCTTGACCTGAAACGTGGTTTGTAGTCCAAGCAGTATCAGCCCAT
>JBAYUF010000025.1 GCA_041675205.1 Patescibacteria group bacterium
AGCGGCGCGCCCCTTACCGTAACGTTGGGCGTCATAGTCGCGCACCTCCGAGGTATTTTTACATAGCAATCTTCAACAGAGCACAGTAAGGAGCATCAAAGGTGTCTATCAGTAGCAATGCAAAAGAGATACTCACACAATTTACCCGCGAGGTATGGAGCGAAGGCAATATCGAAGCGTCGGACAAATATATCGCTTCAAAATACACGGTACTTCACGATCCTGGCGACCCATGGGAAAGTCGTGAACTTGACCTAGCAGGCTACAAGGAACGCGTCAAAACATTGCGTGCCGCGTTTCCCGATCAGTGCTTCGACATACAGGGACTCTTTGCCGACGGTGATGCAGTTGTGATGACTTGGCTCTGGTCAGCCACGCACAAAGGGGACATTCCCGGATTTCCCGCTACCGGCAAACAAATCAAAATGTCTGGCGCTACGGTTTACTATTTCGACGGTAGCCGACTCACTGGGCATTGGCAGATCACCGACCGTCTTGGGGTATATCAGCAGTTACGTCAGGCGACCACAGGTGCTTGACAAATGCCGCCCAACCAATTTTCGGTCGGGTTGCGGGGGGGCTGACTGGGTAGCGTTGGCTCAGTTGTGGTTTGTTGGGCGAGCTTGCCGTTTTGTATCATTTTCATTGCAAGGCAGGTTTTTTGGCAGTTGGTTGGCAAAACAGGGTGTTTTGTCGTTGGGTCAGGTGATATAGCCAAGCCCAACAAGTCGGTCAAAGGGACGCGCCGCCCGTTGGCGGTTTTGAAGTATAGTTTTTTTCAAGGTTCGGCGGCTTCGTTTCGCTTTCGTTAGCGGCGCGCCCCTTACCGTAACGTTAGGCTTATAAAAGCATGTCCACGGAATCCTTCGCTTTTACTGTGATGACCACTACATTGCTGGGAACACCTTTAGTTGCAGGTATAGCATCTTGGGGTATTCCCCGGCTTTTGCCTAGTTCACACCACTTGATGTACCGTGGTCTTGGCGGAGTTCTTGCTTGTGTGGTTTCAGCCGATATTTTCGGTTTTTCACTCTGGCGATATGAAGCAAATGCCCTTGCTTTATGTGTTGCTTACATTTGCTTTGCCGTACTTGCCGTGTCCGCCTTCAGGTTGCGTCCGCGCCTTGTGGGGCTGTCTCTCGGAATCCTGCTGTCATTGCCACTTGCTGCTGGTGCGCTACTCGGCAGCATTGGCGTACTCATTGTCGCTTTTATCCTTGGTGATTCGGTTCCCCTGTTCGTCGGTACGCAAACAGATGGCTCCAAGTGCTATGTCACCTCATTTGGGAATGCAACCACGGCCACAGGTGGCTATGATGTCGTTGTTAAGCACTCGTTACCTGTCTTTTCGTTTTTACAAGTATCAACTGCCCAAACAAGATTCGTTGACCCGGCATTTACTCCGGCTGGAGCTTGTAGCCAGTTTTCTAGCGTTAAAGGAAGCTAATGGGCTTTGGGGTTCAATTTTTTATCAGCTTGTCAGTGTTGTGCATTTTTCATGTTGCCTTCATTGTACTTCGTTGGTAAAGTCCAGTCATCGTAGGGTTTGGCGTCTGCCGCACATCGGGGCAAATCGGTTTGTTTTGCTGGGTGGGGGTTGGGCTTTGGCGGGTATTGCCAGGCCTAACAAGTCGGTCAAAGGGACGCACCGCCCGTTGGCAGTTTTGAAGTTTCGTTTTTATCAGGGTTCGGTGGCTTCGTTTCGCTTTCGTTAGCGGCGCGCCCCTTACCGTAACGTTAGGCCCCTTAAAATGCCCACTGCACCCCAAGTAGCACGTCGGCACCACTTTGTACCTCAGTTCTATCTGCGAGCGTGGTACGAACCCGGTCAGGACGGCTTCTGGCTGTACTCTCGAAACGCAAGAGGAGACATATCGCTGTGCCGCCGACCCGCAAAATCAGTGGCTTACGTTCGTGATCTCTACGCTTTGAGGCCAGTCGGCCTGCCGATTGGTCCGATCAAGCTCTCCGATGAGATAGAAACCGGCTTCTTCGCGCCCATAGATGATGCAGCCGCGCCGGTGCTGCTAAAGGCCGCGCACTTGCATATACGGGATCTAACCTACGACGAACGACGGATCGCTGCTGTCTTTTTCAACTCCCTACTTGAGCGCAGGCCAGAGCGAATCGAAGAACTTGTCCGTTCCGTGGTGACCCCCGAGCTAACTGAGCAATTTGCACGTCGGTTCAGTCCCGCCCGTGGACGCCAGCTACTGGAATCACTTGATGTGGATGCGTTTGCACGTAATGAGGTTCTGGCGGCACTGCCGGGATACATTGTCGACGAGCAACTTGTGGACTATCTGGCCAAGATGGTCTGGAGTACATTTGAATTCCCGGATGGGCCCGATCACTTTCTCACCAGTGACTGCCCGCTGGTCGTCAACGGTGGCACCTCCTCCCAGCGACCGATATACCTCTTGTCCATCGCGCTCTCCCCGAAGCGACTGCTGCTTGTCCACGCCAAGAACAACGAGTTTGATCAGGAGTTCTTGTCCAAGCTCGCTGCGACTCACAGCATTCAGGCAACCGTACAGGCCGAGAAGTTCGTAATCTCCTCAAGACAACTGACTGACAGTGCCGCGATAAAGTACAGCAGAATCGTGAACGAGAAGCTCAAACACGCTAAGAAGTAGCCGCTGTGGCACAAAAGGGGCCTAACCCCTCGGTCAACCGGACGCTAGGCTTTCTGAGGTGACGCTTGAAAGCGCGGTTTGCGGCGTGAAGTTAAGGCGTGACCGAACCCAGCTTGTACCATCAAAGCGGTCATGCGTTTGCCCCACGTGCGTCAACGCTGTGCGCTCATCCGGTAAGGCTCAGCGCACGCGGCGAAAGCCGCTGGCTGGGCGGCATCCGGGTGGCGGGCTTAGGTTGAGTGCTTGCGATTGCGGTGGTTGATTGGGCGTGTTTACGGGGGTCAGTAGCCTTAAGCGGAAATGCGGGTTTAGCCTCGCCATCGTTAGCAGTGGTGTTAGCTAGCCATCGAAGCAACCTCAACCTTTTGCGTCGGCGGCGGTTTAGCTTGGGTCGCCTTTCTTGGCCTAACAAGTCGGTTAAATGGGACGCGCCGCCCGTTGGCGGTTTTGAAGTTTTGGTTTTTATCAAGGTTCGGCGGCTTCGTTTGGCTTTCGCTAGCGGCGCGCCCCTTACCGTAACGTTAGGCTTTCTGAGGTGAAAGCTGTCCGCTTCGGTTTGTCTTCGTGAGATTCGGTGGTAACGGACGGTTTTTGGGTTG
>JBAYUF010000026.1 GCA_041675205.1 Patescibacteria group bacterium
ATGGGCGCCAAACTGTAAATGAACTGTACATAGGAGAACATTTATGGAATATGAAAACGATCCAAAGCAGTTGCATGACTTGCTTGAACGCCACCGAACCTTGATGTGCGAAGGCATAACATTGAAAACGCCTATACGCATAGGTACATTCAAATATTATGCAACGCTGCATAAGGAACAAATCAATATGCGGTATGGTGGCACGTTCGACATTGATGTGACCGTCGAAATGAAAATGCCTACAAAAGAAGCACTGGATTTACACGCGCACATTTTCTTCGCCATGAAAACGATGAATGAGCTGCCACCATTCCAAAGCCGCACGGTTGCTCCTGAGTTAACAGCCTACATTTATGGGCGACCGTTCTTAATAGCGCAATTGAGCAACACGAATTTTTCACAAAAGGATACGACAGTTCGCCTAGTTTGTACGTATGAGGTGCGTATAGACGAAGCAACAATCGAAAAGATGTCTATACCAGACGCATGGCCTCACCTAGATCCGCTGTGCTTCCTATAAAAAGAGAAAACCGTGAATATTCCACTTGCGTGCCGCCACCTTGCTTTTTATCTTTTGTGCGCAGTAACAATTATGGCTGTAGGCGCTTTCGCTGGGGCTGTACTGGCGATCATTGTCATTTTGATTGGCGGTGTACACAACGCTTTCACAATCGGTGCCTATAGTGCCAGCACAACAACAGTCGAGATTCTGATACGCGTTATTCCGATTACTATTTTCTTGGGTGCGCTGGCATATGGCGCTCTAGAAGCCTGTCGGAGCATATGGAAATCGCTCACGAAAAACCTTGCTCAACAATTGGGAAAAGAATGAAACGTTACATTTACATGGTTGTCCTGTGTCTAGTATTTGTAGCGGCGTTGTTACTAGCTAGTACATCGCTTTTGTTTGGCTATCTTGCTCACGTGAAAGCTATGTGGGAATGGGAAAGTGGATTGCACGAACATGCTGTCGCGCAGTGGGTATTCGCCGTTCTGATGGTTGTTAGTATTTTCTACCTTGGTTATTGCGCTGTCCGTGATACTTTCAAAACTTTGGCGCTAGGAATTTTTCGCTGAGCTTTCATGAATTAAGGAAAAACAAATGTCCAACTTTACACTATCGAAAGCAAACCTGTTCATACACCGTTTGGTTTATGCTCGTGAATGCGCGAAAGCTGACGAACTTCGCAAAGAATTTCCGACCGCTACTGTCAACAAACCGCAGCCTAATTTCGGCGTCTATTTCGACAGCATTTCAGACTGCGCCAGTTACCTTCTGCTGAACTTTGCTGCGCCTACTTCTGGCATGGTTTCCGATATGCAGGAAACGCACGGCTACCCGGACGACGACGAAGGTGAAGGCTGTGCAATCCTTATGGCGTATGCAAGCATACACGGCATTCCGTCACCAGATACTTATGACAGCAACACCTACATTTCGCATTGCCGACGTGTTGTTGCCTCTGCATGTAAATACGGGGAATTCATTGCTGTAGGTTCTCGCCATTTCTCGCCCGCAATGTCTGTACTCAATCTCATAAAAGAAGAAGTGCTGATCAACGAAGATAATAACGGCAGATCCGCTCAAGGCTTCATTGATCAGTGGGATGTTTTCATGACCCGCGAAGAAGCGTACGAAGTTGCATTGGCTGCTGGTCAACTCAACACGTGGCGCATTCAAGGTCACGACGTTGAAAAACTACATTCAGAGGACATACACTAATGAATTTCGGTGAAGGACAAACACTGTCGCTTGAAGACATGAACAAGCTAATCAACACGGCACAGCGTCGCGTAAACGAACTGAAAAATACGTTACATAAAGTACAACACAACAGGGATATGGAACCACTTAACCACACGCGTGCCGCCCATGCTAAAAGTTTGAAAGAAGCTTTAGACACTCTACGCAGTCAACGAAATACAATCGTGGAAGTGGAGTGCCATATACACAACGCCGTTCAAGAAAAAGAAGCGTGTCGCAAAGCCGATAACAATCCTAAATTTGCCGAAGAATTTCAGGCGATTGTACGTGAGCTTAATTTGCATAATCTCTTTATGCAGCACGAAGCAGAAGATGACAAAGTAGACGTGCCCGTCCGCAAATCGCGAATGAAATGGTACGAACGTTTGTACGCTTGGGTAATGAGCCACTGACATGAACAAGTTAACTCCTGATGCACCGTATAACGGCACGCTTCGTCGTTGGGTGAAAGAAGGTTTACGCAAACCATGCAGACCAAATAAATGCATTGTCGGTTTGATCGGTACTCACGAAATACCGATGGATGAATGGCAAGTAAACGTTGACGCGTGGCAACGCAGCATAGAACACTTCAATGAAAGCCGTAAAGCAATTCCACATCCCGGCTTTGCATTCCCTATTCGATTCTGCACTAAATGTGGAAATCCTGTTATGGAATTCCATGGTGAAACACCAGAAGATTCAGCCGCAATATCAGCGCGAATAGACAGTGTTTTCAACGCAATGGCAATGAAGTCGTAATTTAATACAAGGGAAAAGAATAACGGGTTTCCCCAGCCCCTACACCAAGGAAACACCATGGAAATTTTGAGTTATACGGGCAAGCTGGCTGAAATTGTCGCACTTGTTCGTGATGCAGGCGAGCCGCCTGACGTACGCGCCGTTTTTGTAACACGCGAAGAAATGGACACCATCATTAACGACCATACTTTCCGCACAACTGTGTCGAAATACTATGGCGATAGCTCCACGATGGTTTACAACTCCATTACCGCAGACACTGAAGGGAATATCATTTCTCTTTACCTGAATCACATTTTGATTGCACTGGATGCTGAAACACCAACTGGCCCAATTGCTGATTTGGTTTACAATCCACTGGTTGTCGAGGAAGATGCTTCTACCACGTTTGTGAACGGTACGGATTTGCTCGTTGGTACAGGCAACCCGGCCAGCGGAATGGTGGTTGGAACAAACGAAAATATTGAGCTTGCTCTCGCTGTGCGTAAAGCTCAAGACCTCACTAATTACAACACCGACGGGGTTTTCGAAATTCCAGTTGAAGACAGTGAGAATTGGAATTTCGTTGTAAGCGTTGGTTCGATGAATGTTGCTGTTCCAAACATTACCGACATGTACAACGTCAAACTGTACCTCGACGTGAATTCGTACGCAGGCCAGACAACCAATCTCGTTTTTG
>JBAYUF010000027.1 GCA_041675205.1 Patescibacteria group bacterium
AGAATTCATGCCGGTCACTGATCCAGCTTGGCAACACTTCACCGCCGAGCGTTATCAGTGGTGGCGTTTTGCGTGGTTAATTTCTTGTGAAGGTGAACGTTTGAGCCTCAGTTCCCCTCACGTAAAATTCCGCAGCTTCCTTGTGGGGTTCCCAAAGAAACAACCGTACCTCGACGATTGCATTTTCCGTGATTGGTTGCGGGCGAAAGAAGAAACGGAAATCACACAGGAATACGGGGTTTATATGCCTGTGAAACATCGTAAATAAAAAGGTCATTCATTCCTGTCAGCACACCCATTCGGACTGGCATCGTACATGAGGTACACAACCAAAAACACCAACGGTTTAACGAGCCTACGGGCTTAAAGAGAAAACGTATGATTCTTCTACTCGACAAAGAAATGGAAGACTATTTAAAAGCTGCATACGACGCGGGAGTGACTGCTGGTCTGTATGACGATGCTTATGACATCGGAACACGGGACAAGTGTATCATGCCCATTCTGGAACAGATCAAGTCAAAGTCGGTAATTATCGATGTTCACGTATCTGCGCAACACAAAAAGAAAAGCTAAATGGCTGATCCTCACGTTGGCCCTTTACGTAATGGTTTCATTATACTTTGTAATATTCGTAAAGAATGGCTGGCAAGACAACAAAGAAATAGTTCAAATAGTCTGGCTCACTATCACGGCAGGCCCTCTGTGCATTCAGCCGCTGGGCAATTGGGTTTTTGAAAGAGGTGCGAAATGTTCAAATTCGACTACACAGAATTAGAGAAGTTTTTACCCGGCTCGTTCATGCCAACTGACGAAGTGTTGACCCGCATTGAACAGTACATGAACGAAGCGCACACGCACACGCTTCCTGTTTTACCTGAAGCACCGGAACACGTGTTTCTGAACCCGAGCAAATTCCGCAAACTGACTTACGCCGACATGGTGGAAGCGGCTGGTAAATACGTGTTGCAAAAACAGGTATGGATTCCAATCGACGGCAGTAAGTTTTCCAATTCGTGGTACAGCGCCGAAGCAACTTGGGCACTGTCTGAGGAAGTCCGCGCCGACCACGCAAGCAAAGGTGTAAAACTGGTTCGCTACGAATGCGAAAACGATGCGAACTTTGAATTCAATAACTGCATGAGGTTGCCGTGACTACCACCGTAAAAGAAATTGAAGGAATGCTGGAAAACCAGCAGAAAGAAATCATCTGGCTCAAAGCACCCGGCCCTACCAAAGTGGATGTGAGCCTCGACGTGCTAACCAAAGCAATTGCAGCCGCCGAAACGTATCACGATCTTAACGAAATTCTCGACACGCTCGGCATTCCGTACTGCTACGTAAATTCGCTGGGTGCTGTTGGTCACATCATCCGTTGGAGTTCATAAAAATGGCCCGCGCATTTTTCGACAAAGATCCAAATGCCAATCTGGAAAACGGTTTGCTTTACCATGCCGCTGGCCTGATTGACAGTACACATATGGTCAACGATGAAACGACACTGGGTGGCAAAGATTATTTGGTGACGTTCATTGATCCATGGGGCCGCTTGCAACATGCATGGCGAGCGAAAGACGAAATCGTTACGTATGAACTGTGCGAAGGTGATGCACAGATTTTACAAGCCGCTTTTGATGCACTGGAAACAAAACCATGATTGACTTTGAAAAACTGCATTCGTTTCTGCCTGTCTACGCATACGAATATGAAACCATTGGTGCTACAGTAGGCGAAATCACCTATTGGTATCCGCACCAACACCCTGTGGGAACGAAACCGCCTGAAGGTTGGACACGCATTGACAGGGCCGACGAATTCACCCCGGCGCAGTATGCAGCGTTGAAAGCGTTCGAAGCCTCGCAATGGTTTCCGGCAACCGTGGAACCAGAAGAGGAAGCCACTTATATCGTGGAGCTGAACGGCGTTGCAACGAGCGCGTATTTCCGCAAACATATTCTGTTCGATAGTTGGGATCAAGGTTGGATCAAGCTCGGAAAATCCGTAGCACCGACGCGCTGGCGTCATTTCCCTAAACTGTAAAGGAAGAAAATCATGGCTGGTCTAGTTGATGAAATGGCTGCACAAATTGTTGAACTTCAGGCAGAGATTGCACGCCTGAATGAGCAGCTCGCTCCGTATCTGCAACGCGACGAAGAAGAACGCGTACAGGCCCTTATCGATTCACGTGTACGCAAAATTGTCGCTTTGCTTTTTCCAAAGTATTACTGGCAGTTGAAAGAAGATGAAAAACCAATTCGTCACCCGGTCAAAGGTTGGTGGTGGAACGGGGCATCCATCATGGAACAAAGCGACCGCAATTCCTACAACGGTACTGTGGAAGTGGAAGTGTGTTCGTACACAGGCAGTGGCGATAGCGACAAGTATACGTTTGTAATTCCGTCTGAATGGTTGGACTTGGAAGACCCGACCGAAATCGTTCATGCATGGTGCATTGAAGAGACAGCCAAACTCGCAGAAGAGAAACGCCAGAAAGACATTATCGAAGCCCAACGAAAGATCGAGCGTGCTGCGCAAGACTTGGCAGACCTTAAAGCTAAAAAATAACTGTAAAGGGATGTCATGAAACCAAACAAACTTTCGTTCACGTTGTTAGCACTCATTCTGCCTGTGATTTCTGTGCAGGCACTTATTTTTGGTTTCGCCGATTTGAGCCCGAGTGCACTCGCAGTTTTCGGCGGACGTTTTCTAACTTGGCTGGCGGTTGCAACCTCCTTCAGCGTGTCAATTCTCGCGCTGCATTTTTATTCGAATCACTGGCTACGAAAACACCGGTACATACGGTAGTACATACCAAATAGAATTTAGGACAAGGAAATATTCCATGCTGACTATCGAAGCTGCGCACCGCGTTACCAAGACTGACGAGAATTGCGATGACATTCCGAAGCTGGAAAAAGCTCTGTCGCGCCTGTTTGAAATCGACAGTCTTGAATATCACGAACGGTGGAACACATGGACGGAATCCAACGTTGAAAGGAAACGCCTGAAAGGTTACTGGATCAACAAGTGGATTTGCACTGATACTCACGTTGGTGAAATGGCGTATTTCCTTGACGATGAACTGGTATTCACTTGCGAGCAAACCGCACGCAAAAGCGATGCTGCAATTTATTTTGTTGATCCGTCTGCGTACCAGAAAGTAAAAAC
>JBAYUF010000028.1 GCA_041675205.1 Patescibacteria group bacterium
CGTTCCGGTGGTCGAGCCAATGTTTGGAGAACTGGATTTATGAGCGGCACATTAACATTCGAAGAAATTGAACATGGCCTTTACTGGATGACACAAACGAATTTACCGGAGACTCAAGCGTTACGCGTGCGTTATTTCGGCAACTATTTGCATTTCATAGACAACCGTAACACCGTGGCTGTTAGCGATGTGGAATTGCATCTGTTGCGCTTCGTGCCAATCACAGAACACAACGTCGGTCGGCCCGGTACAGGTTCTGGCCCCGGTGGTGCTGTGACCATTTGTGATGAACATTACGAATTGGGCGAGCAATGAACGTTCTGAATTGGGATGAATTGGAAGCTGAAAAAGCTTACTTGATGCACAAACCTAATGACGGCGAAACCCTTACGTGCCGTGCGTATAACGTGTCTGGTTACAAAGAACTGTTCGTGCAGGTAGAAGGCTACCGCGATGAACATAAGGCCGCGCATTTCCGTGACAACGTTTTCATGGAAATTGAAATGCCCTCCCGTTCTGATTGGGCGTTGGCAATTCTGCGTAAAGACTCAGCGTAATTTAACGTTACCATCATCCACGTAGGCCGGTCGAAGGATCGAGAAATTTCATGCTTTCACTCAATAAAAAACAAGCGCTAAAAATGCGCGACGAACTGCTTTCACTTAGCGTTGTTTTGCTTCTTGATGGGAAAACGTACGGTTACGAATTGCTTCACCAGTCTGGAAAGGTATTCACGCTTTGGCGGATTGACACACCGAACCGCCTCACGTGCACACAATTGGATACGGCCCGAGCACTTGCCGATTATTTGAAATTTGACAGGTTCGGGGTTCGCCTACAGGAAACCACTGCATGAAACTGTTTTTATCCGTGGCACAGCTTGACCGTTTGTTGTCTACCGGTCGAATTGATTTGCTACCTGCGTACATCGACAAAGGCGTTACGTATTACTCGCATAATTGCATGTTCCCTGATGCAATTGCGGAATTGAATTGTCCTGAGCCGTTCATTGTGCATAATCAACCATTCATTGAAGCTGGCGCGTGGTTGACTGCTGTGCACACATGCAAGATGCCGGAGACGACGAACTTTCACCCTATGTTCGTATACCCGGATATGGAAACGATGGTGGCCCACGACATGCGTACGGTGGTCAATGCCATACATCGTGCCATGAGCCGCCCTGTGCTGCGTTCCAACGACCTACAGGCGCTCTCTGTTGCCTTCCTACAGGGTTGCACAGACGAAGAGCTGCCAACGTACCGTGACGTGTTCCAGTCATTTGTTGAGTTGAATCCGAAATTCGTTCGCATGGCATGGAACGCAAACGACATTCCCAACGCGGATAAATTCAAAACGCTTTGCTTGCAGTTGCCATCGTCAGGCATGGGAATTTGGGAATCAGCAGCTCAACACATTTTCAAAAAGTGGACGCTATACGAATAAGGTTTAGAAACGAAAAAAGCCCCGAATCCAATCACGGAAACGGGGCTTTTTTTTTGCTTTGAATTAACCTACAGCAACATCATTTTCGTGGCCTTGCAAATGCGCCTTGATATACACCTTCGGTTCCATTGCAGTGTCTTCGCTCATGCGCTGCATGAACTCTACGAATGATGGACTTGGGCGCTTCCACACTTTAACCATACCGACGCTTTGAAACACGGACGATTCCAGAATTGCCACCGTGGAAATATCTTTGATCGTTACCCCATGCTCTCTCAAACGTTCTGGTACATCCTTGCACATGAGTGGCATGTGAATAACGTTCTTCAAATTTCCGTTGATACGGAATTCGTCCATCCAGTTGCGGGAGAAATCAGCGTGGTTACAAACGATCACAATCTTTCCATACTTTGACACGTGCCAAAGGGAAGCCAGCATCGCCGTGATTTTACCGCAGCGTTGTGGTCCAAGAAAAATGAGTGAACGTTTGGGAATTTTTAATTCGTACAGTGCACCAGTTTGCATTTCCATGATGTTTTCCTCTTATGTGGGATTAGGTTTTTACTTCAAAATTAGGCGCCGATTAGCACCTTTCACAAACGATATGTGAATGTAGTTGTCACGCATCTGCAAAATGTCGAACTCTTCCGATTGCAAATATTCGTAAATCTTTTCCAGATCGTTCGACACGATGGAAACTGCATGGCCGGTCACATGCTGTTTTTGTTGGATGTAATCGAACCAGTTTTTATCGCTGCATGTCAGTTTGTTTTGACGGCACCATTCGAAGAAAGAGGGCTTGCTGTATTCGCGTTCCAGTGTAGGCGAGCGATACCAACTCACGATCCGAAAGTTGTAAGCGTTGCGCAATGGTTCCAGCACAAACTCGGCCAAATCCTCGGCAGCGCGCAGCACATTACGTGGGGGCGTATTGTCGATTCTGTTTTTAATCGCAACGAGGTCGAAACCCACGTCAAGATCGGTGTAGTTTGGACTGATATTCATAACGGTTTCCTTTACAACGCAAGGCCAATAATGGCAATCGCTTGCCAGAAGACTTTCTCAATGGCGAACCACGTTTTATCGCGTTCGTGTGCTTGTTGTTCCTTCAGGTACAGCGCGTAGTTTTCGTTGGCGCGCACTTCCTGCTTCAGCGCAATATCTACGACCGTGTTGTGTTGCTGGATCGTTTGATTATGTGCTGCCACAAGGAGGTTTAAGCCTTCGGTGTTTGCTTTCGATTGCCGCACGTAATCCGTAAGCTTTCGCGTGTTGGGTAGATCGAGAACAGCAACTTCAGTGCCGTTAACTTGCGCTTGGCTTATCGCCGGTTTGTCCGGTAACGTCGCTACCATTTCCAGCGGCGACAATTTCTGTAGCGGCATCGGCGGTGGTGGCGTCCACTGGTTTGTCGTTTGACAGCCGGTCAACAGCAACAGCGACAACAGCAGCAGCAATAGCGCTATTTGTTTGATTCGCATTGGTTTCACTCGTTTGCAACCGTGCTATTTCCGTCTGCACTGACATTGGCAATGGTGGACGGCCAATCATCGAGTCA
>JBAYUF010000029.1 GCA_041675205.1 Patescibacteria group bacterium
CCGAAATGGAAGACCCACGTACAATTGATTTCATCGAAAATGATTGCCACCATCACAACAAAGTCGAAGTAAAATTCGAAGACTTTTCCATCAAGTTCATGAAAGAAGATCCACTCGATCCACGTTTGGATTACCCACGT
The DNA here is from genome assembly GCA_041675205.1 of Patescibacteria group bacterium. Lineage (NCBI taxonomy): Bacteria > Patescibacteria group bacterium. The sequence continues at coordinate 141 of JBAYUF010000029.1, forward strand.
GCAATGCACATGGTCGAGTATGTTGGACTGCGTGAAGAAAACCGCTACAAGAAATTGATTGGGCCAGTTCGCTACATCAAAGAAGGTCAAACTCTGCACGCCAAATTGACGCTCGTTATGGAATCAGATTCCATGGAACTGTTTGATTTGGCAGCACGCGCAAACTTCGAATACGAACACGGTATTTTGCAACGTGTTTATAAATCGTGCGAGCGCTGCGGTATCGACCACGCTTTCGACGTTGCAATCGACGCTCACTCTTTCTTTATGGAGTAAGCAATGACTACAAGCCAGAATGCCTATTACTCGGACGCCCGTTATTTCGATATCGGCGATATGCCCAGCGGCGGTAAAACATATGACTACGACAGGTTTTATGTTCGTCAATTTGCGGCAGAAGAATTACCGCTGCTGCACTACGGCATGAACACCCGAGTGCGCGCACATGAACACGTTATCCGTGCCGTACAAATGGCTTGTAGTGCTGACCTTTCGCAATTGACTGACGGTGATTTGTGCTACGTGATGGCGTGGATTCGTCGGCAATCTTTTCCTGAAACGCCACTGCAAGCAAAGTACATTTGTACGAACATGCTTTATCAGGATGATGTCGGAAACATTTACCGCGACCTCTCACGGAAAGAAGCTGAAATTAAAGGCTACGTGCTAAAGGCTTGCGGTCGTGATAACGTCAACCTGATCAAAAGCACGAACATTAAAATTCACACGCTTGAGGATGAAAGTCTTCAAATTGTTGACCATCCTGAAATTGACTTCGCTCGCGTAAACACACTAGCTGATTTCCATGAGCTAGTAGATGAACGTCCCTACATGCGGTACAAGGCTGACTTGGCTCGGTGGGTACGTAAAGGCAAAACGCTCAAAGCAAAACTCATGTATTTGGACTCTCAAAAAGATTTCAAATTGTGGGAAGAAATTGAAAAAATAAAAGTGGCACACTTCCACGGCATTACTGAAGAAATTCAGTTACGTTGCTCTGACTGCAACCATGTCAAGATGCACGAATCTACACCGTGCTTGCTGAAGTTCTTCGCTGACAATAGTGACAAAGACGTGTACAACATGACGTACAATTTGATGGCGCAATTCGGTGCGAGCCCTAACCTGAAAATGCCTGCACAAATGCTCATGTACCACCACAGTACGTTGGTCGATGACCGTCGCAAGTCTGAGCAAGCTGCTAAAGAGCGGGCCGCGCAGCATCGCAAGGGGTTTAGATAATGGCAAAGCTGTCAGAATTAAATGCAATTGCGGGAAAACATGATCCACGTGCAAAGCCTCAAAAGGGCAGCGCACTTATGCAGCATTCTCGCGGTGCAAATGAACATCACGTGGAAATCAGCGAGCGCCAAGGGAACGGAACTAAACGCCCTTCGCAGTACGCCCCACGGAATGTTACCGGTCGTGCCGAACGTATGCCGAATCCTGCAATCAATATTCGCGGACCTGACAACAGTGCGTTGATTGAACATCAAACCGATGTAATGAAATCGCAAGGGGTCGCGGTTGCAAAACAATCGCAAGTTCTGACGCAACAAACTGGCTTGATGCATGATCAAGTTCGTGCGACAAAAGATGTTAGTGCTGTCGTTGAACGTCTTTACGAATATATGCAGAAAGAAGGGAATAAACTAAATCCCAAAATTCAGCAGAGTGCAAAAGGCAGTACGTACGAAGGCCAGTTTGAACGCATCCAAGAAAAACAAATGATGGTGCAGGAACAGCGCCAACGTCGTCGTGAAATTTCCGATGATTTGCGCCGTCAACGTAGCGAACGTGCTCGTTCCGCTGAACGTGACGAAGGTGGTCGTTTCCGTCGCAAATCAAACATGCCAAAGGTTCAAGATTTCGGCGGCAAGTCTGGAAAGTTTGGCGGTATGCCAGACATCGGCGGAATGGGTGGTATGGGAGGCAAAGGCGCTTTGATGCGTGCTGCTGGTCCACTGCTTGCCCTTGCAGCAGCATTCTACGGCAGTAAAGCAATCGAATCTGCTAGCGACAATTACACGTACGATAAAAAGAATGCCGGTGGAATTGCTAGTGCTTGGCAAACTGGCAAAGACAAAATGTATGACGCTTCCCGTGAATACTTGGGTGGCGGTAAAACTTATCTCGATACGATCCCACGCGATCAGAAAATGATTGCAGACTACACAGCAAAAGCAAATGCTGGTGGTTTGGGAAGTGTTGCAGGTCAGTTCGAATCTGGTGGTCGCGGTGTTGAATCTATCTCGACAGGGAAAGGTGACAACGGCGGTGTGAGCTACGGCAAACATCAACTGAGTTCGAAATCAGGCACCATGACAAACTTCCTGCGTTCTGAGGAAGGTTCGAAATATTACAACGAATTCCGTGGCCTGAAAGAAGGCTCTAAAGAATTCAACGATAAATATCTCGACGTTGTAAGCCGAGATAAAGAAGGTATGGAAAGTGCACAAGGAGCGTTCGTTAAAAAGACGCACTTTGATCCACTGAATGAATGGTTCGGTAAGCAATACGATATCGACACCAGCCAACGTTCCCGTGCTCTGCAAGAAATGCTTTATTCCGTGTCGGTTCAATACGGTTTGGGCAAAGCCAAAAACCTAATTGGCGAAGCAATGGGCAATCGCGATCCAGCAATGATGAACGACGAAGAAATTATTCGTCGAATTCAGGATCATCGCGCAGCAACCGTCGGTTCCTTTTTCCGTTCTTCCAGTAAAGAAAATCAACTTGGCATTGAGAAACGTGCTGGTGATGAAAAAGCTGTTTTGATGAATATGCTGCAAGCCGAAAATAGTGGTGGCTCTGTAAAAGGATCTAATCACGTCGGTA
>JBAYUF010000030.1 GCA_041675205.1 Patescibacteria group bacterium
CAACGGTATGTTCAACCGTTACAGGTGTTCCAGTTAGCACGATATCCAGAATCGTGGTGCCATTCACGCCGCCCATGTCGAGAGTAACGTTTGACCAGCCGGGAAATATTTCAAGCGTGTTTCCGCAGCTATCAAAAACATCCGTTGGGTCAGGATCGGGGGCATTGTAAGGGCATTTCACTATGACACTTACGGCGCCATATCCGGTGGTTTCGATAGTCACTTTCCCTTTGTCGGGATCGAAATCATAGGAGAACGTCACGGTGCCTGTGTGGTTCGAAAGCACGTAAAAAGGAACGTTGTTTTGACGGAATTCCACACGCACCGTTTCCACTAGCGTTACTTCAATGTCAATCGCGCCAATTTCTACAGGCAGTTTGACTTCTACGCTACGTGGTGCTTCGTACACATATGGTTCTGCACCACACGTGAACTCGTACACTGGAACTTCTGGATCAATTGGAATGTATGGGCAAGTGAAAATGTAATCGACAGAGCCTGTGCCCTGCGTCGTTGCATAAACTTCACCCAGTTCAGGATCGTAGAAAAAACTAAACGTTCCGTCACGGTTGGAAGTGATTGTTTTTAGCAAAGTTTTGTCTTGAAAAAAACGAACCTCTGCTGTACCAATCACTTCCCAAATGACTTCAACAAAACCCGGTTCATCACCAAGCAAAATTGTGTTCTTTTTAACGTAGCCTGCTTGGTGCCACTGCTTACCACATTTGATCGACGTTTCTTGCAACGGTGGCGGCTTAACGTTGTTGGGAAGACATGGGCTTTCAGGGCAATCCACACGGACGCGCACGCGGCTGTTAACGCTATTGCCTTCGTGCGTGATAATGATTTCGTCATTACCGGGTTTCTTATCCAGTGGCGCATATTGAAACGTGAACGAACCAACGGCATCGTCCAACGGCGCAGCGGCCACAATTTCATCGAATTGGTGAACGTATAAAGCGTCTTCTGGCGTGTCCCGTTCATACCAAATAACAACGGGGGCCTGAATCGTTCCCAAAAATAATGAAACTGAGTGCTTTCCCTTACCGCAAAACGTAATCCATTTGCCGCATTCAGCAATTGTTTTCGCTACGGGTACGGGGGATTTCGCTACGACTGGAATAGTCGTACAAAGCATTCAATTCCCCTTATGCAAAAATAACAAATTTCCTGACGTACTCAGGATAAACTTCGTTCGGACGAATAGGGCAAACACAATCTTCAGCAGCAGCCCAAAGCAATTCATCCGGTTGTGGATGTTCTAGCAGGGATACTTCCGGTTTCATTGTCATGCCTTCAGGACCGCACGGGCCTTGGCTTGTGGTTGGGCAACTAGGACCACACAAACCGCGCTTACCTTCGAAGCCGGGAGGGCCACCGGGACCACGATCACCACGCGGGCCTGTAGGGCCTAATGGTCCGAACATTCCTTGCTGACCTACAGGGCCTTCAATACCAAAATCACCCATTGGCCCCGGACGACCTTCTGCACCATTTGGCCCAGCACAGCCTGTTACGCCGTCCACACCTTCACGACCGTCCACACCGTCTTCTTGATCTTTTCCTGTATCACCGCGTGGGCCTTGTGGACCAACGCCAAAATCTATTTGCCGGAGAAAACTAGAAGCAGTAATTACTTCGCCATTCTTTCGAACGATTGTGAGAAGCCCTTTGTCATTGTCGAAACTGCATTCCGCAATTTGACGGCTTTCACGATCCAAAGGTTTGTCGAAATAAACGTCGTCAACGTTAGAACGATACGCCTGTTCCCCATCGTAGCCGGGGGCCTCAATGAGTTGGTAGGTAGGCGCTTTTAATTCGTCACCAGTCTGTGCAGCTTGCACGACTTTTGAATTCTGTTTCTTTATGTTGGTAAATACTGTGCGGCCAATTGGGACCGTCACAGAGTTATTGTCTAACTGCGCAATCGTTAAGGAATTTGGCATAGATAATCATCAACCTCTTCCGGTGTTCGCGCACTGTTTATGCCACTACGTTTGTACGCATACAACCGATTCCTTTCGGTCACGCGCTGAATCATTTGTTTCTGCGTAAGCACGCACGGATACCCACTACGTGTTATGTACGTGTCACTCAGATAGCCGAGTTCATCGTCATAATATTTCACGTTGCTGTGCACGATGTAATTCACGTTCACCAATTTCTCTTGTGCGGCTGCGCGATACGCAGGCATGTCGATTGTGATGTGCAGTTGATTATCTCGTACAAAAATATCCAATAATTCGTAGTTGTCGCGGCAGTGCGCGAAGGTTTGTTCATCGAGTGGAAATATGCGGCCGTCTGGCTCCACATTACCAGAAACGAGTCCCTTACCTTCGACGTACCAGTACATTATTTCGGAATCTCAAGTGCGTTAAAGTTGATCGTCAGCAACGACGTAAACTGCGAAGTGTTTGCATTGTTGATACGCATTTTTGCAACCAGTTCCACATAGCCTGTGTTGTGGTTCGACGGATCAAGTTCGAACATTTGCGTCATGCTGGCGTTTGCATAAGCGAGTGTAGACTTCGATTGTGTGCCGCTGAAAAGCCCAGCAATACCAGTACCACGAATGGCCCGACCGAAATCAGGTTCTTTCGATTGTGAGGAACGAATCCCCACAACATATTCCATGTTTTCTGTACCTTCATTGGAAACGTAACCCGGCCCAAGTTTTGCGGCGAAGTCACACGTCACCAGAAGAATGCAAGCTTTCGTTAAGTTAACGCGCTGCGTGATGATAATCGTGGCCTGATTCTTTTCAATCTGGTCAATGCTCCACTTCGTAAACACTGGCGCGTTCGGGA
>JBAYUF010000031.1 GCA_041675205.1 Patescibacteria group bacterium
ACTTCTTATTAACCTTACCCCCCCTGGGGGAGGTACACACCCTCATATATAGTCCTTTGACTTCACTTGTGGTCCTTTGACCATGATTATGGTAACATCTACAGATACGGTTGAATGACTACGATCATGGTTGAATGACTGTGAGCAAAGTCAAGTGAATACGATCATGGTAACAACTGCAATTGTGGTTAAGTGACTACGATCGTGGTTGAATGACTATGATCGTGGTAACAACTGCAATTGTGGTTGAATGACTGCAATTGTGGTTAAAGGACTATGATCAGAGTCAAGTGAATACGATCATGGTAACAACTGCAATTGTGGTTAAAGGACTATGAATGCGAATGATTGTCTATTGGTCGAACCAGTACGAACGTGGACGGGCTGAAGATGCAAAATCGCCTGAAAAACCAAGGCTAAAAAAATCTTCAAAAAAATCCGAAAAAAGACTTGCAATTGGGACGATGCGAGGTATGATGAGGGCGTACAAACGAAAGGATGCTATAGAAAGAACATGACTACGATTGCGAGCGACCGAACGTTCGGTCGCCAAGTTCTGTGAGGTAGGGGGTACACTTTTGGAGAGCACACATGTTAGAGCTGACAACGAAAAAGACGGATCGCCGGCTTAAGGTCGGAATAGCCGGTGTAAAACCGGCTACCTTGATAGAGAACGGGAAATGGGTTTACCCGATCGAGTACCCGGTACTAGCAGCAAAAGGTGTTGCACCTTCACCAACGAAACATTTCGGTGAAGGCTTGGATTTGGATGAAGAGGTCGAATTTTACCAATTGGTGAAATTCGACGCCTTGTTAAGATCAAAGTATGACGGAAAAGGTGTCATATTTTGCCTGAACTACGGCGTCGATTTAGTAGCCCGTACCTACGACGCGAAGCGGTTTCGGCTAAAGCCGGAATCCGTTGAAAGCAGGTTCTGTCAACTCGATGAGAACACGATGTTCCAGATTATGACTAAAGCAAAAGAGCAAGGGGTGAAGACTATTGAGCTGTTTGCTAGGTTCCTGGAAGACGCCGAAGACGGGCAGGACCTGCACACATGGCTTGAGTCGGTTTGACTAGCGACGCCGACGTTGTAACGCAAACAGAGCTGTCGTGTTGTTTACACGGCAGTTTTGTTTGCGTGTTAAACCGTGGTTGAGACGCCGAAAATCGGCGTGTCAGCGTAGGGTTACAATACCATCGTCGTTGGCGACGACGATACGACGATACAACACGACACAATACAACACGATACAACAACATCATCACAACTAAGCCGTCAACAATGTTATAAATAATATCCCGTACAAGCGTTCCGTACAGATGTTAGGTTAAAGTGGCGATAGGGGCCGTTAAGGGCTAGTATAGGCAGTCTCATAGTAGTAATATAATATATAATTATATCATATATATATATATATGACAATCCTTTCCTGACAACTCCCTTTTGACCCCGACCTCGATCACGACCCCTACCCCGACCATTACCCCGATCACGACCCCTGTCCTGACAACCCTATACAACCGCCGCAACCGCCGCCGTAGCGTTTTAATTCGACACTTGTACGGTACGGTTTTACCTACACGGTTTTACACAAAAGGATTAAAATGTCGAAAATCAGAACATCCTCCCGAATTTCCTTAGCCTCGTTGACAGTATCGTCACAATTACGCACACTTGTAGCATTTGAACAAGTCGTGGTGGACGGACTAGGGAAGGATATGTTATCTACTGCAATTGTACCAATCGCGATGGAGTCGTTTGGTCAAATCGTGTCGTTTGTATTAATCGACCGTCCGTTCGCGTCAATAATCTCCCCCACCGTTATGCCGTGGTATTCGTCTGTACCAGAAGTAACACGGCAAAGCGTCGAAGCGTCGTCGCGTTGCGACGGTTTTATACCCTTTGATTTAATTCGTTTGTCTATTATAGGGGGTTATACGGAGAATATTGTTGACTTGATTCGTGAACATTTGTCTTCAACATGGTTTAAGGGTCAAAGTTACGGTTCGTGGACTATACCGCCGCATTTACAACTCTTGCAAGAACCACCAAGAACATTTATCCGGTTGAAAGATAATTCAGGGAGATCTCACCAGATGTCAATGAATCTGCCGAAGTTATTAAAAGCGATAAGTGATGAAATGATACCGACAGATTTATTCAACGACGTGGTTAGTGCATTACGCTGGTTAGAAAACAATCCACGAGAATCTACTTCAGCTTTGCCTGTAGATGGTGAGTTGTTTTGTCAATTAATCACATTTATAACAGCCGTTGCCCAAATGCGTGATGTTTGTCCAGAAAATCCAACCAATCCGTTGTCTTGGAACGATATGAGGAAAGCCAACTTGCGTTGGAGAAAAGCAAAAACGTCCAGCAACGCCGGTGTCGGTGTCGGCGTCGGCGTCAACGACAACGTCAACGGCAACGTCAACGGCAACGTCAAACTTCGCTTACCGCGAGCGGTTGCGAAGATTACAAATTATTATCAACAGCGAAACGACGAAATTGCCGCATTAAACGCAGCTGAAATTGCAAATCAAGCTTCGACGTTAAACGTTAAAGAACTCGAAGAAGCTCGTGAATTTGGTTTGACTCCAGAAGCGTATGTATTCCACCGTAATGAAGACAATCTTAAATATCTACGAACCAGTAAAAGAATACAGGATGAAAAGTTAAAAGGTGACGGTGGAGTTAGAGTCACGAAGATTCTCAATAAGACATTTGGTCAAGCCGTTGGTCAAGCCGTTGGTCAAGCCGTTGGTCAAGCCGTTGGTCAAGCCGTTGGTCAAGC
>JBAYUF010000032.1 GCA_041675205.1 Patescibacteria group bacterium
GAAAATGTAATATCATTTATTGAAGAATGCCACGATGAACTGATCCCAAAATTCTTTAATCTTTGCGATAGCGTATTACATTCCAAAGAGTCGCAGCCTGCGTATGGCATATGTGGTGATAAGGGGCTGAAATTAATTCGATAGCTGAGCTATTAACCATAAGCTAAGGATGGGGTAATGAAAAAATACGATATCAGGCATGCCATCAACGCAACTTTTGTGGTGCTACTTGTAACCACAGGCAATAGCGCAGTTGCTGACTCTGCGAAATTACCCGCCAATTCCAAGAGCCATAATCAATCTGCCGCATCCAGCAAGCCAGCCGTGATGCGCGGCACACCGCTATGGCGGGGGAGTAAGGTCGGCATGTCGATTGCGCAGGTAAAGGCACTATTCCCCAATGCTCACGCCCCAACCTCCGAACCCGATAAGATAGCTGACTGGAAAGAAGGTTTGCTTGTTCTCGATGACATAGAACTTGTGAATAACAAATTCAAGGCAACTTTCTTCTTCGACAAAAAGAAAAAACTTTCTGTTGTTTTTGTGGACTTGGATGAAAGTGTTATCGACTACCTTGCCTTAACCATCTTTAATTCGCTGTACGACGTGCTAAGGTTGAAATATGGCCATGAATTTACAAACGAAGAATCCAATAACTACGACATGTTTGACAAGACTGTTACTTGGGTTTCCGGCAGAACGCACATTAAGCTATTCACGAACAAAGAAGTAGTCAGAGTGATTTATGACGAACGATTGGCAAACGAAGCGGATAAGCTTTAATGCTAACAGCAGGTTCACAGGGTGGGCAGCCGGCCGTTGTTGCGGGCCCCGTGCGGCACGAAACGAAACGTTGGGCACTACTTATCGCTCGTTTATGAAAGGGAAGTTGAAATGGAAATAATGATATTTTGGATCGTTTGCGCCATTCTTGCAGGTGCAATTGGCGCAATGAAAAACCGAACTCCCTTAGGCATTATTTTGGGAGTTCTATTGGGCTTCATTGGTGTTCTAATTATTTTGTTCGTTCCAAAATCCGGGTTGGCTCAAACAAATACTGTGGGCTCAAACGCACCAAACCCTACCGACAGTACAGATACTCGAAAATGTCCATTTTGTGCTGAAGTTGTGAGAATTGAGGCCAAAATTTGTAAACATTGTCGTTCTGATCTTCCTGAATACAAAGTGGAGGCCGATGAGACCTTAATTCTTAAGGAACAGTTGGAAGAGAAATTGGCAAGGGAAGAGGCTGAGCATAAGAGAGAAAAGCAACTTTTGGAAACATACAGCCTGGGGAATCCGTTAAAGCCAGAAGAAATTAGCTTCTTGAGAAAAAGAGGAACAGCGATTTGAGGTGTTGAAGTTGTTAAGGTGCATTCATAATTTTAGGTCTTTCATAGCCCAACCAGTCAATCCAGCGGGGCTGACGCGATAAGGCTGCAGCAGCCCCTGATTTACACGTTGGGCATTAAGGAGCCGTTATGAACTTTGTGGTGATTGATGTTGAGACAGCTAATCCTGATTTTTCGAGTATTTGTCAGGTCGGTATCGCCGAATTCCGAGAAGGCAAACTTCACGAGTTGTGGGAGTCCTTGATAAATCCAGAAGATTACTTCGACGAAATGAATATTGCCGTACATGGCATCGAAGAACACATGATCCGCAAAGCTCCGAAGTGGGCAGCGGTATATGAACAACTTGCACCATGGCTGAAGGGCAGTATCGTTGCTAGTCACACAGCCTTTGATCGTGTAGCACTGACACGTGCATGTGCCAAAAATGGAATCCCGCCATATGAAAGTCGATGGCTCGATACAGCGCGAGTGGTAAGGCGTGCATGGCCGGAGTTCTCACAAAAGGGCTATGGTCTCGCCAACGTCACTAAGCACTTCGGCATCGAGTTTCAGCATCACAACGCAAAGGAAGACGCACGCGCGGCGGGCGAAATCTTGTTGTGTGCAGTGACAGCTACGGGTTTAAGTGTGGAACAGTGGCTGGAGCGAGCGGCGCAGCCAATCCACCCACATGATTCAGCATCAATTACAAGAGATGCAAATACAGACGGCCCACTCTTTGGTGAGAAGCTGGTATTTACTGGGGCGCTATCATTGCCGCGAAGAGAAGCTGCGGATGCCGCCGCAAAAGCAGGCTGCGAAGTAGAAGCTGGCGTTACAAAGCACACCAGCATACTCGTGGTTGGTGATCAAGACATTCAACGTCTTTCAGGTCACGAGAAGAGTTCAAAGCACCGGAAGGCTGTGGAACTCATGAAGAATGGGCAACCAATTCGCATCATCGGAGAGAGTGACTTCCAACGCCTGCTAGGTCTCAGAGTATCGTAGTCATTCAGGTACAACAATGCCCAACGAGACGGCCTGACGGCCCCCCTTATTCAATCGTTGGGGATCAGTGCGGAACATCCGGCTCGATGGTGCGGATGAAGAGACTCGAACTCTTACGCCTCGCGGCACAGGTACCTAAAACCTGCATGTCTACCAATTCCATCACATCCGCATGTGAATATGTACATTTTGATGGGGTGAATAGCCCCTTAATCCAGCCTTAATAGCAATGTACATGTACATTTTTCCATTTAAGCTAGAACCCAGCAATTATGGTAGTTTGAAGTATGTACGTTGGACACCAACTTTACCCTGCTACCAATTCCGCCACTTCCGCGTGAGAGGCACGCATTATAGCGGTGCGGTGTTCAGACTGCTGCGATTTCCACCACAGTGCGGCCGCGTGACTGGCCCGCGACCAGCGCAGGAAAGACTGGC
>JBAYUF010000033.1 GCA_041675205.1 Patescibacteria group bacterium
CCGCTGAGCCACGTTGTGAATAATGCAGTCGCTTGTCTGGATACGATTTACACCACGACCGACTACATTACCTTCACCGTGTATCACTCGATAGACAAAGACATAACCGCACTGCTGTACGCTTAAACAAAGCCCTCGTTAGCTCACGCTTTCGGGGGCTTTTTCATTGGTGGGCACAACTCTGAAAACTGTAAAGGGATGCCATACACATACAGGGCAAGTTGATGAAACCAGTTTACGTAAACCCTATTAAATTCGAACGCATGAAGCGCTACGTATGGCGCGATTTCATGGTTGACCAGTACCCTACGTTGATTCAGATTGGCGAGCTTTACACCGGGGCGCGTCTGACCAATGTATTTTTTGCAAAAGATAATACCAACGTTTTGATTGACCTGAATTTCAATACGTACAGTACGGAAGAACTGGAAAGCATGCAGTTCGGTGAAATGAGAGTGGTGATGGAATTCGGCGAGTTTCCTTTCGAAGTTGTGGGTATTGAAACCGTGTCGAGCACTGAGAATTTCAAAGATGGCGCGAATGTCCGCGTAAGTGTCCGCGTATACAATAGCGCTCGATTCCTGAGCAAATTCTGTCAAAGAATTCTGAAACGTTTTATGGTATAACACAATGAACATGACCAAACCTTTCCCGAGTCTGCAACGTCCTGAAGTGTCGTCGAAATTTGCACCGTTCATGTTGAGTGCTGCACAACGAGCGCCTGTACAACTAAGCATTCTGGCCCACAAATTTGTCGGTTTGGTGCAAGCATATAAAGTGCACGAAATTCCTGAGCAACGTTGTACGCTGTTGGTAATTCGTTTCGAGCTGACAGCATCACAACAGGTGGCCGAAGATTTCATTTCGGATGCAACCGAACGCGCAGGTCAAGTAATCGAAATGCATTGCTATGCACCCCACAATCAATCGCTTGTGGTCATGGGTGTGGACGAATTCGAATACGCAGAAAACACAAAAATTCCGGTCGAGGTTCAACTAGTTGCGGAGTGGGTATGAGCCAATACATTACGAGTGATTCGGCGTTCCTCAACACGGCCACGTATCTGGCAAACGCCTGCGTGGTTCCGCATAAACCTAGCTGTCCTGTACCTGTGAAGTTCCAAGGTAAACAAGAAAGCATTCCGATTTATCGTGCAGGTTTTAAACGCTTAGCTGACGATGAAAAAGGACGGCAAAGTTGGGAGCTTTCGTTCTACACAACCTTGATCATGCCGAAGAAAACGTGGGAAGGCATCCAGAAAAGTCCTGAGCAGCCACGTAACGTAACGTTGTTGGGCACCTTCGATAAGAAAATTTATAACACGGATTTTCGTATCTTTCTCTACGAACTGGAATCGGAACTGCAAGGTGATTTAGTTGCCGTGCACATTGAAGCAGCCTCATTGTTTCAGTTCCTCACATACGGCTTCGGCGACATCGACGCTGAAATTGCCGAAATTGTTAAACGCGGTAATGAGGTTCCTGCAAATGGATGCTAAAGAACGCATCGAAAAACTGGTCGAACGTCTGCGTAACAGCTTCGAAAAACAGCAATGTGTTTTGGCAATCATACAGACCCGCGATGAAACGATTGAAGCGCTATGCGATAGTCTGACCTTGCACGAAGGCCGCGTGCGTAAGATGTATATCAGGTTGCAAAGTGGCGAACTGAAATTCAAAGACGTTCACGACCTGTATGAAGATCGCAACTGTTACGCATACATCGAAAAAGATCCACAAGTTGTGTTCAAGTTTCCCGCAAAAGAAATGCCACTCGATCTGCATTTCGACTCCGAAGGTTTTGCAGAGTTGACAACAGCGTACGAATTCTTTTTGGAATTACCATGACGTACATGTGCGCTGACTTGCATCTGACTCACAAGCAAATCCACCACTATCGCGGCTTTGACTCAACGCAAGCCCACGATGACTTCGTAGAGAAACGCTGGCTTGAAACCATCACAAAGAAAGCTAAAAGCCCATGTGTTGAAAAGCAGGACACGGTGTTCATTTTGGGCGACGTATCATTCAGTCGCGAAGGATGGGAACGCCTCGACAGTTGGCCCGGATTTAAAACCATCATCCTTGGAAACCACTGCACTGAATACGCTGACGCCAAGTACATTAGCAGTCTGAAAACTGTAAAGGCTGTTCATGGTTTGATGAAATACAAAACGGCTTGGTTGTCTCATGCACCGCTGCACCCTGATCATCTGCGCGGTAAGCGGAACATCCACGGGCATTTGCATGGAACGATTGTAAAAGATCGACGCTACCTGAATGTGAGTCTTGAAAATACAGACATGGCACCAATTCACTTGGACAAAGTTCTGGCTGAATTTGAGCGCCGTCAAAACCTTGCGTACGTCTATGAGACGTTGGGACGTGAAGCATTATTCCGAGCATTGTTACCATGAAAAAGAACAAAGCGTTTCTGGAGCTGATCGACAAGTTGATCGCTGTAGAAAAAGGCGAAGTGTTGCAACTGTTCCACGACAACGGGGAATATCAGGCGCGTCTGCTTTCGTTTACGGCCACCGACAAAAAGAAACGTACACTCGACATCAAACTTAAAATCTTTACCATGATGCAAAACATGGATTACGCCGACGATGAAATCATTGTCAATGGTGAAGATTTTTCGCTGGAACTGACGGTGCTGAAACAGCGCCGTAAGAAAGCGGACGGCGGTTATTATCACACACTCGATGCCTACGGTGAAATGTAATGGAACAAATCAACACGGGGCACTGGCCCTTC
>JBAYUF010000034.1 GCA_041675205.1 Patescibacteria group bacterium
CCTTGTTGCATGCCCGTTACCCACGTTCGAATTTGTCTATCAACTTCACGAATTACAGCGCGTTCATGGGATACGTGCATAAAGCCCGTGCGAAAAACTTCTCGATGTCCTACGTGGAAATTGTGGAAGCCTATTTGGCTGAACAGCCTGCGCCGCCAATGCCCGTGGTTAAGTCCACTGATGACACAATCAATATTTTCGTGGATATCAAATGCCTGCGTAATGTTGATCTGTGGAAAATCCGCAATGTGTCTGACGTAAAGGTTCACAAAATCGTGGCAGAGTTTCCAACGTGCCCGCCAATGCTGGCGCCGGAACTTGCTGACTCTCTGTCCCACACCTACGTTGAATTCGTCTGCCAAAGAAAAGGCTAAGCTATGAACTCTGTACTCTGTAATCGCGTGAAGGCTCTTTGTGAATCGCTGGGCGGTATATGGGTGCCCAACGATCTAGACTGGCTGGAATGCAAACTTGAAGGTTTGCGTATTTGCCTTGGGCCTTTGACGGGTCTGGTCGAGGTGAATTGCCTTTACGGGCCGTCTATCGCACAGCGGATTTACCACGAAGGCGATACTGACAACGCGCTGATTCAGATTGCATCTGTTCATAAAATTGCAAAAGTTCAGGTTAGTCGTTTTCGTGATTTGGCTCAAAGCGTGAACGCGTTCTTGTTAGGGAAGAAGATTCCTGTAGAAATGCGTATGGTTGATGGCGATTTTGTGAAGTTCACGTTGTTTGATCGCCACTTGTTTCATATAGATGCTGCGCACTTGCTCGATGGTGGACCATTCGAATTACAGGTTGGTATCGATGAATACGGCGTTGAAATACTTGACGACGTTGTTGGTTGTTTGAACAAGACCACGCAGCAAGATGTAGATGCACCATGGATGCACATATCCAAAAGTTTTGATGGTGATTTCCAAATACATTTCATCGGCGATCTTGCCTATTTTATCCCGGCGATGCTGCGTCACGGTGTGGAAAGTATTACCGCACACGTCGGCGAGTTTTGGCCGCACAGTCCTGACAAAATTCTGCACGTTCTTTTGGGTAATTCCACACCCGAGAAAAAGACGTATTATACAATTCGATTCACAGACGGTGTAATCCCAACAGAGGTGCAGAATATATGCAACAATTAATCGACAACGGTTTCATATTCGACATCGATTCGCAGCGCTGGTGGAAAGATCGTGTCAGCATTTCCGTGTGTGAAATGTACGCCACCGTTTACAGCGACGACGTGTATTCCCCGACTAAAGCATTGCTTGGCGACGGCGCAGAAAATCAAACTGCTATCGACATCGCTTTGGAAGTCACAGCAGAGCGGCACCAACAAACACTCGTTTATGCAGCCGATGTGGCCCGCGTGTGTGGTAATAACGCGTTCCCTGTTCGTTATGTGCAACGCGCAGGAGAAATTGAATTCTTCTACAACGGCTATCAAACGTTTATCACTGATCCACTGCTGCTGTTCTCGCTTTCAATGAATCGCGCCGACGAAGCAACGTTCAGCACGCCGGAGTGTGTGGTTTACGCTGAAGATAATCCGATGGATGTCGAACTGCCTGAAATTTTCGATGTGATGCACACCGAAACGAATTACGACAGTCACTGCAAAGAAGGTGTGCTTACGCATAACCGTGTGCAGACTGGTAGCAAAACCGTCGTATATTCCAACATGACCAACGCGCTTGCGGAATGCCTGAAATATGGTGTTAGCAACATAGGCCACCAAGTGGCGCAGATTAAAGTTGAGGATGAACACCACACTCAGCTTGTTATGTGTGTCTTACGTGAAACAAAATTCCCTGAAGTTCACGCGTTTGCCGTAACCTTTTTGTCGGAGAGTTTCAATGCCAGTTCCAACTGATCTTACCTTGCTTGAAGAAGCGCTGGGGAAACTCGGTTTCGTTGAAGACGGCCTGCACACATTCTGGAACAAAACCGTTTGGGCACGTATCAGCGGTCGTGTGGTTGTGTTTGGTATATCCGGTATGGAAGGCGAAGCGTACGGTGTTCTGTCGCTCGTTGAATTCGAACCTTCCGACGTGATGGAAGTGTTCTATCATAATCGTGGTGTGCAAACGCTGCGGGGCGCTTTCAGCAGCGTGCGGGCCAAAGAAGAAAATCGTTTGGCTTTCTTGCAAACGTATTGCGACGGCGTAATGAAGTATTTCAATGATCGTGACGTGCCTGTCATTTGGAAATACTCCAAGAATGCAGGTAGTCAAACGGTTGGCAGTTTCCAAATCGAAACTGAAGTGCGCAGCGCCCATGACGTTGTTGAATTGTTCATCGTTGACGTGCGTTCTGACTTCGCCGTTTTCCTTGAATTCGAAGGTGGTTATTCCATCCTTGTGGACGGCGATGACGCGGATGCTAATTGTGCTTTGGTTTTCACCAAAGACATGCTGAATTTCACACCAGAAAACCCGGTTGAGCGTGTCGATTACTCTTCGTCGTATCACTATCGATACATCGTGAACGCCATTCCCGATATGCTGCGTGTTGGTGTAAAAAGCGTTTACAAATCCACAAGCAATATCATCACCACGCTTTCGAATATGCCTTCGCACTGTGCTAAGCATTTCCGGTCGGAATTTATAGGCGTCATGACCGACTACCAAGTTGATTTTAAATCGTCAATTCACCATGCCAAGAAGTGGAACGAACAATGAGCCAAGAACTGCAAAACGAAACCATCGCGTGGCTTGAGACTCAGGGCTTCTTGAAATCGACAGGCACTACCTACG
>JBAYUF010000035.1 GCA_041675205.1 Patescibacteria group bacterium
CACGGGTGATACAGTTGCCAGCATGGACATATGCAACTGAGTTTATCAACCGGACGAACCCTGGCGCAATCGCAGAAATCGGCGCAGCGTTTATAACCGTAGATAACGGAGAATATGAGGTGACTAAATTCAAAGTGCAACCAGAGGCTACAAAATGGGTAAAAGCA
This sequence comes from Patescibacteria group bacterium, assembly GCA_041675205.1. Classification (NCBI taxonomy): domain Bacteria; species Patescibacteria group bacterium. The sequence goes on from JBAYUF010000035.1 coordinate 168, forward strand.
TAGAGGTCAAGGCGAATATGACAGAACGGGATATTACTACTCAATTACTTGACGAATTGGTAGATGCAGCCCTGCCGGTATTAGAGGATGGCGAGGTAACTGCCAAGATGCTAGAAGCGAAGGGAGTACCATACCAGCGGGCGGTCACGGTACTCAAAAACAAAGTCGCAACCGGCGAGATGACACAGCGGGCGGTTTATAATCCTATCAGCCAACGAAAAGAAATCGCATACAGAAAAAAGGAGTAACAGATGATAACTGAAAAGCAACTGAAAGAGTGGCGGTATTACCTGACACTCAAAGACGCAGGCGAGATGGTTCGGCGGGTTGCACCAATCGCAATCCCTAAACTGCTTGACGAGGTTGAGAGCCTGCAATACCAACTAAAAGCAGCAATCGCGCGTGTGGCAGAATTGGAGGACGGGCAGTCAACCCGCCGGATGCGAAAGGATAAGGACAGCGAATAATGGGAGATTTACGGCACGATGCAACCATCACGATTGACGACCTTAAGAAAAAAATAACAGAACTTGAAAAGAAATTGAAAAAAGAAAAAAAGAAACGCAAAGAAGCCGAGGCTGCAAGTTTGCACTGGATGGCACAGTATTACCAAGCGATAAGGATGCGGATGCCGCGATGACAAAAAAGAAAGAAAAAAAAGAATATTCAGACGCGACTTTTATGCCAGGAGGCATTTGCCCTAAATGTTTTGATGAAAAAATAGCGAGAGAGTTTGGGCATGTTGAGACCAATACTATCGAACTAAACCTACTGATAGCAATCATGGTAATTGGTATCGCGTGTTTAGTTACTATCCTCTATGTGGCTATAAAAATGATGATTGCGTAACAATATAACTATCACCCCTACAACCTAACCGCCCCTAACAAGGGCGGTTTTGCTACCCCACGTTCCTATCGGAGGGCGGTATATGTTATCATGACATAAGACACTACATTCAGGAGATAAACCATGTACCCATTCTGGAAATCGCGTAAATTCTGGTTAGCCGTATTCGGCGTCATTCAAGCCGTTGTGCTGCACTACCTTGCCGTGCCTGATGAAATCTGGCAGTCAATCGTATTGCTCGTCATGGCACTAATCGGCGGTATTGCGTTGGAAGATGCAGGGCAAAAAGCCGGCGGCGGATAGCATGGAAGTCACCGCAGCCCCCATCGTAGCGTGGCAGCAAGCTGCGGTTATCATCCTGTTTATCATATTTTTAGGCGGCGTGTTCGGTTTTCTGCGCTGGATCCTAAACTGGACAAGCAAGATGACCCGCGAAATGCACAGCGAGTGGCAAGCGTTCCTACGTGAGCAGGGGCGCGTCAACCAGGCGTCAATGTGCGAAGTTGTAGAAGCCCTGAAAGAGTTAGGGCTGAAAATTGACGCGCATGACGAAAAGGTAGAAGAGCGTATTACCAGAGCCGTTGACGGGGTGACAAAGCAACTCCCTTCTCAACGTGGCAAGCGCACCTGATGTACCGCCAGTGGTATCTTCACGAGGTAACACACGACAGCACCCCGTGTTGGTACACAGGGCAGGTGATTATGGGTATGCAGGTGTTGTGGAAACGTCATGGCGGATGATGTTACTTTTTTAGCGTCATTCCCGCCGATACAATCTGCTATAAAGATTGACGGCAATGGAGGCGCAAGGATTCAACTTGACGTACCTGAAACAGAAGTCGGCAACTTCATCCGCGCAATGATGTGGAGAGGTATGCGACTAAAAATAACCATCTCTGTTTTACAAGACGAAACAAAGGGACATGGCGACAAAAGGGAAAACAAACAATCCAAGTGGGCGACCACCGATTAAGCACGCGCTAACAGAATCGTTGCGCCGTGCTTTATCGCGTATGGTTGACGTGGACGGCAAGCGCGTAAACGGTAAGCAGGTATTAGCCAACATGGTTGCTGATTTACTACTCACGGGCGCGGTTGTGTTCCCTGACGGCAAGGCAATACAGGTATCACCAAAAGACTGGTTAGATACAATGCGCTGGGCATATCAGTATTTAGAGCCACCCATTACCAAACTAGAACACGGCGGCGTTGACGGAGACCCGCTAAAAATCGTTGTCGAATATGCAAACAGTTCATATCCAGTTACCGACATACCACCAGAGCCAGGCGGAGATAGCACGTAGCCTGACACGATTCAACGTGCTGGACTGCGGGCGTAGGTGGGGCAAGGATGTTATATCACGCAACTGGATAGTGGAGGGCATGTTAGCAGGCAGTCCGTGCGCGTGGTTTGAGCCTACCTACAAAGAGGCTAATCGCAACTGGCGCTGGTTCGTGGACAAGTTGAAGCCGGTCACAAAGAGCAAGAACGAAGTACATAAGCAATTAGAGCTAATAACCGGCGGAAGCCTGACAATGTGGAGCATTGACACGGGTGCTGATGCAGGACGCGGTAATCACTATAAGAAGGTTGTCATCAACGAAGCGGCGATGATACCGAAATTGGAA
>JBAYUF010000036.1 GCA_041675205.1 Patescibacteria group bacterium
AGTTGCAACACACTAGGCGCTGGTAATACTGGCCGCTTGCGCACGGTGCATTTATAGGCTGGTGGAGAAATAAGCATGAGTATCAAAGCAGACAAGTTCAAAATGGAAAATGCGGTACGTGCATTGCTGGCTACTGTCGTCGCTTCAGGCAAAGACATATGCTTCTTTGACATCAACGCATTTTGTGCGTCTTTGAAACTTTCGCATCTTTCGAAAGCTCAATACCACGACACGTTCACCGACATCCTGACAGGCAGTGATGTACATAAGGTGTACGGTGACTGGGTTACGTGTGAGTACGAAATGAACATTCGGGTTCTGGTGCAATTGTCGAAAGCTGGCGAAACGCAGTCTGTGTATGACGACAAGAACTATTTCGCCACGTTTGGTGACGAAACAATTCGCCGCGCATTCCCAACGAAACAAAAGATGATGGTTGACGTGCCAGCGGACATGTCTGTCGAAGACGTGCAAGCAGCAATCCACGCATATCAAACTGCTGCTGTTAAAGCAGGCTAACCATCGTTAAACGAATCCTCGGCCTTGTGTCGAGGATTCTTGCATTAAGGCCGCAAAATGAATCGTTATCGAGTACGTCTCACCAACTCCCACTTTTCCAACGTCACCCTGACCGTGGAAGCAGAGACTAAAGCAGAAGCCGAAACAATTGCTTTATACGCCCGCCACGGTTTTCGTGTGCACTGGTCAAAGCGTGTTGCAGCGAAAACAAAACCGACACGTCACCATTATGGCCTGTCGCCAAAAACAATTGGTGTTGGCACATCGACCGCGAAAGCATATTGACGCACGATAAGGAATCACGACAATGCAAATCATCGATATCACATGCAAGACAGATAATGTTCCGCGTCCTGAATTTCAGGCAATCGTTGACGGCGTGAATTTGGAAAGCACCAGCCTCTCCAAAATGGAATGTCTGATCAGCAATGTTTATCCGCAGTCGAAATTCCATTACGAGTTCAACCGCAAAATGAAATACCTGCGCAAGATGGTTAAGCGCAACGGCGAATTAATGTTTTGGGGCCAAATGCAAATCCTCGATGCGGATTACCCTCAACAGCTAGCCGATATCTTTCACAGCGGTTTATCGTTGCACCTGATTCGTGTGTATGACATTCACGGCGACCAGATAGCCGACATCTTTCGTGCCGATGTCAAAGCGGGTAAGTTCCCGCCTCTATAAAGGAAAGGCCCCACGCCATTAGAACGGTTTGGGGCCTTTCTGCGTTCTAGGCCCTTTGAACCAATGGCCCCGGCCCGCCAAACAAAACCCGTTGACGCCTTATTGCGTTTCAGGCATAGTGGCTACCAGATCGGCAATTATGCCTGTTACCAAACTAACTCACGGTTCAAAGGAAGTTTACCAAATGCGCGCATTCAATGCCCCAGTACGTCGCACCGCTAAAACAGCAGTAAAGAAAACTTGGCAGTGGAACAGCGACGAATTGCTGGCCGCTGAAATCCGCGCCAAGGAAGTGCAAGCCGCACAACGTCGTTTTCGTAAAGCAGCTTGAGGTAGACAAACATGACTATTCGTATCGGCAACCCAAAAGGCATTCACCTGTATGAAGTTGAAGTTTCCGACTCAACAGGGAAAGTTTTCAAAATCGAAGTAACCGCGCATGATCGCCGCATTGCAGAAACCGCCGCGAAGAATGCCGGTTACGATGTTCATTCAATCAACATGGTGGGTTAATCATGAAAGGCGCAATGGAAAAGTGGCTGGATGAAATGTTCGGCCATCCAGTCACGCAAGAAGAGCGCGCAGCATACGAACATTGGTTGACTGCAACCGAATCAATGTTCGGTCGTGCTGTGTATCGTGGTGGTGAACTGGAAATGATTTTCCTGAAAGACTACCTAGCCGGGAAAAATCCTGTGCAAGCCTCCGACGCATACAAAGCGGTTGAAGAGGAAAACAGAAAGCCCCGTGCGTTGAAAATCATCAACCGCCACGGTGTAGAAACTGACGTGCAGTGGCCCTTCGACTGACACATAAATAACCCCGCCAAGTGCGGGGTTTGTCAGTAGTAGCGCAATCACGCGCTAGGAGAAAGTTTATGACCCCTGATATTTTTGTAGTCTCTGACATTTTCAAAGCGGGCGTTACTGAAGACGGTGAGGATTACACCGGCCTGCGTTATTTCGTTATGGCAGAGTTTCCAAGCGGCCAGCGTTGGGTTCATCACGAACGCTACGACACCACGCACGTGATGCACGACGAAGACGGTATGCCGTATTTCCCTGATCGTTCCCGCGTTGCTGTGCTCGACGTAGAGCGTTTGTGTGCCTGCATCAAAGAACACGTTGCAGCGGGCCGTAAGCTCAACACGCAGCATTGGCGCCAAGTTGACCCGCGTTATGGTTCTGGTGCCTATCAGGATCTAGATGCGCAGGGTTATTTCCGCGCCCGTGAACTTAACGAAGCCGAATTGAACTTCTAACCAAAACAAACCCCGCCAAGTGCGGGGTTTGTCGGTA